>CAJOHT010000055.1:0-8903 GCA_905234305.1 uncultured Ruminococcus sp.
CCTTTACCTTGAATTTGTAAACATAGCCTGTAGCAAGACCTTTGCTTGTGAATGAGGTAGTGCCGCTCTTTACTGTCTTTATTTTTTTATAGTCAGTAACAGTACCGTCTTCTTTTTCGTCAGCGCGCTCGATTATATATTTTGTAGCGGCTGAATTCTTAGCCCATGTTATTTTCATAGCTTTTTCGGTTTTCTTAGCAACCTTAAGAGAGCTTACGTCGTCGGGAACTGTCATAGCCGTAACAGTAACCGAGGGGCTTGTTGTAGTAACATTAGCTTTTCTCTTAGCTACGATTTTGTACTTATAAATCCTGCCCGCGGTAATGTTGGCTGTGTTTTTGTAGGAGGTAATAGTCATATCGTCGATTGTTTTAATCTCGGAATACTTACCCATTTTACCGTTGGACTTTTCATCTGCACGGCTGATAACGTAGCTTGTAGCGTTAGCAACCTTGTCCCATCTGATGATTACATAATCCTTAGCTGTGGACTTAACCTTGAAATTCTTGGGAGCCGCGGGAGTGATTACAGGCTCCGTGGTCGCCTGAGTAGCGGGTTCTGTTTCAGTGGGCGCGGTAGCTTCTGTCGCCGCTGTTTCGGCAGTAGCTTCCGTAGCTTCAGCGTCGGTTGGCGCTTCTGTAGCGTTTGTTTCGCCGAGAACAGGAGCTATCTCAGGGTCGGTCGAGGGGAGAGTTTCTATCTGCGGCTCGAGGTCAGCAGTTTTACGCGCGGGTGATGTCGCGGCGCTTGCTGAAACGGCGAACGGTATCATAGAAGCTATGATAACTACCGAAATTACAAAAGAAACGAGTTTTTTCATATGTAAACTTCCTTTCTGAATATAGTTTTGTATACGTACTTGAAATACATTTTAACTCTAAAACTCCTGTTTATCAAGTGATTTTTGTAAAGATTTTTATTTTTATATATAGTATACAAAAGAATTTGGAATACGGCATTTCTAATAGTCATAAATCCGCATAAAATATGGAAATAATTACAACGGGGCTGAACTTGCGCAATAAAATTTTTTATTATTCTAATTTGCAATAACTTTTAAAGCGAAATAGATTAAAATGTTATGTTGAAATAATACAGTGATGAATTAATTGCTATGAAAGGAAGATTTTATGAGCCGCGCGTATCTTATTTTGGAAAACGGCACATATTTTGAGGGTAAAGCCTTTGGAGCCCAGAAGGAAACTACGGGAGAGCTTGTCTTTACAACTGCTATGACAGGTTATCTCGAGACACTTACCGACCCCAGTTATTATGGTCAGGTAGTTATCCAGACTTTCCCCCTTATTGGAAATTACGGGGTTATTCCCGCTGATTTTGAAAGTGCCGCTCCCGCGTTAAAAGCCTATATTGTTCGTAATTGGTGCCAAGCTCCCAGCAACTTCCGTTGTGAGGGTGATCTTGACACTTTTTTAAAAAGCACGGGTATTCCCGGGCTTTACGATATCGACACCCGAGCGCTTACGAGAATTGTCCGCGAGTACGGCGTAATGAACTGTAAACTTACGTATACTCTCGATAATCTAGAAAAGGATATCGAGGAGATTAAGCCGTATAAGGTGACTGAAGCGGTAAGCTCAACCTCGATTTCGGAGCCTGAGGTATTTGAGGCGGAAAATCCCGAGTATAACGTTGTGCTTATCGACTACGGCGCTAAGCATAATATAGGACGCGAGCTTGTAAAACGCGGATGCAACCTTACGGTAGTTCCTTATAATACTGCTGCCGAGGAGATACTTAAGCTGAATCCCGACGGTATTATGCTATCGAACGGACCGGGAGATCCCGAGGAAAACGTTGAGGCGATAGCCGAGCTTAAAAAGCTGTGCTTACATAAAATCCCGACTTTCGGAATTTGCCTGGGACATCAGCTTCTAGCCTTGTCGCAGGGAGCTAAAACGGAAAAGCTGCATTACGGCCATCGCGGAGCTAACCAGCCCGCTAAGGAGCTAAAGACAGATCGAGTTTATATTACCTCCCAGAATCACGGCTACGCGGTAGTTAACGATTCGGTTCCAGAAAATGCCGAGGTTAGTTTCGTGAATGGTAACGACGGAACCTGTGAGGGGATTAATTATAAGGATATGCCTGCTTTTTCGGTACAGTTCCACCCTGAGGCTTGCGGAGGTCCTAAGGACACAGCGTTTTTGTTCGATAGATTTATTGAGATGATAAAGAGTAATAAGAATTAAGAACTTTAAGATAATAAGTAATAGGTAATAGCCGAATGCAGAACGTTTCAAAAGTATCCAAAACTGACAGCAAAGCTGTCATCCCGAGCCTGCCGAGGGATCTTAAGATCCTTCGACTCCGCTTACGCTTCGCTCAGGATGACATTGTGTGGGGATAAGGATTTCAGAGCGGGACTGCACGGACTGACGAAGAGATTTAAAAATAAAGGATTGATAGTATGCCGTTAAAATCTGATATAAAGAGAGTTATGGTAATCGGTTCGGGACCGATTGTAATAGGACAGGCAGCGGAGTTCGACTACGCGGGAACTCAGGCTTGCCGAGCGTTAAAGGAAGAGGGCTTGGAGGTTATTCTTGTTAACTCTAACCCCGCTACGATTATGACCGATAACGCTATGGCGGATAAGGTTTATATCGAACCGCTGACTTTAGAGATTGTAAAGAGAATTATTATTAAGGAGCGTCCCGATTCGCTGCTTTCGACGCTTGGAGGACAGACGGGCTTAACACTTTCGATGCAGCTTGCTAAGGAAGGTTTCCTCGAAAAATACGGGGTTAAGCTGCTCGGAGCCGTTCCCGAAACTATAGATAAGGCCGAGGACAGGCAGATGTTCAAGGATACTATGCTTGAGATAAACCAGCCTGTCATCCCTTCTACGGTAGTTAATGATGTTGAAGCGGCTGTTAAGTTCGCCGACGAAATCGGGTATCCCGTTATAGTACGTCCCGCGTTTACGCTTGGCGGAACAGGCGGCGGTATTGTTAACGACGAGGAAGAGCTTCGAGAAATAGCCTCGAACGGACTTGAGCTTTCGCCGATTACCCAGTGTCTTATCGAGAAATGCATCTCGGGCTGGAAGGAAATTGAGTTCGAGGTAATGCGCGACAGCTTAGGCAACGTTATTACAGTCTGTTCGATGGAGAATTTTGACCCTGTCGGTGTACATACGGGGGACTCTATCGTAATCGCTCCCGCGGTGACTTTAGCGGACAAGGAGTATCAGATGCTTCGTTCGGCGGCGCTTGATATTATTTCAGCGCTTAAGGTTGAGGGCGGATGTAACTGTCAGTTCGCTTTAAATCCCGAGACCTTTGAATACGCTGTAATCGAAGTTAACCCGCGTGTATCGCGTTCTTCGGCTTTAGCGTCTAAGGCTACGGGTTATCCTATAGCTAAGGTTGCGGCGAAAATCGCTATCGGATATACATTAAATGAAATCAAAAACGCCGTTACAGGCTCGACTTACGCGTGTTTTGAGCCCGCGCTCGACTATGTGGTAGTAAAACTGCCGAAATGGCCCTTCGACAAATTCGTATACGCTAAACGTTCGCTCGGTACCCAGATGAAAGCTACGGGCGAGGTTATGGCTATCGCGCCTACTTTTGAGCAGGCTATTATGAAGGCTGTGCGCGGAGCGGAAATTTCCCACGATACGCTTGATGACGAGATGTTTGAGGAAATGACCGACGCGTCGCTTATCGACCGTTTAAGTATCTGCGACGACCTTAGGATGTTCTGCGTTTATGAGGCGCTCAAGCGCGGGATTTCCGTAGATAAAATCCACGAAATCACGCTGATTGACGAATGGTTCCTCGAGAAACTTATCAACATTATTAAGGTTGATGAGGCTCTTAAGAGCGGAGAGCTTACCGACGAGTTGTATAAACAGGCTAAGGAAATCGGTTTCCTTGACCGTACCATAGAAAAATTCAGCAATCAGAAGATAAAGAATCCGCTTGTACCCGTTTATAAGATGGTTGATACATGCGCGGCTGAATTTAACGCCGAGACGCCTTATTTCTACTCGACTTTTGATAAGGAAAATGAGGCTGAGGAGTTTATCAGAGAGAAAAACAGTCCTAAAAAGACGGTTATCGTTTTTGGCTCAGGTCCTATCCGTATCGGGCAGGGCATCGAGTTCGACTACGCGTCGGTTCACTGCGTATGGGCGCTTAAGAAAGCGGGATACGAGGTCGTTATCGTAAATAATAACCCCGAAACTGTTTCAACCGACTTTGATACCGCCGACAGACTTTATTTTGAGCCGCTTACTAATGAGGACGTTATGGGTATTATCGAAACCGAGAAGCCTTTCGGAGTAGTTGTGGCTTTCGGCGGTCAGACCGCTATAAAGCTAACCCAGTTCCTGGACGAGCAGGGCGTAAACATCCTTGGAACCTCGTACGACGCTATCGATATGGCTGAGGACAGAGAACGTTTTGACGAGCTTTTGGAAAAGCATAATATTGCCCGCGCTAAGGGCGTTACGGTAATGACGCTTGAGGAAGCGCTCGATGCTGCGGATAAAATCGGCTATCCCGTGCTTTTACGTCCGTCATACGTACTCGGCGGACAGAATATGATTATCGCGTTTAACGAAGCCGACGTTAAGGAATATATGGCGATTATTCTCGCTCAGGAAATCGAGAATCCTATACTTATTGATAAGTATCTTATGGGTACCGAGCTGGAAGTCGACGCTATCTGTGACGGCGAGGATATCTTGATTCCCGGTATTATGGAACACGTCGAGCGTTCGGGAGTCCATTCGGGTGACTCTATAGCTGTCTATCCCGCGTGGAACGTTACCGACGATATGGTTGAGATTATAATTGAGGCTACGAGAAACTTAGCGCTTTCTTTAAAGACTAAGGGACTTGTCAATATTCAGTATATTGTATATAACGGCGAGCTTAACGTTATTGAGGTTAACCCGCGTTCGTCGCGTACTATTCCTTATATAAGTAAGGTAACTGGAGTTCCGATGGTGGACCTCGCGACTAAGGCTATGCTCGGCGAAAAGCTCAAGGATATGGGCTACGGTACGGGGCTTTATAAGAAGTCGCCTTATTACGCGGTTAAGGTTCCCGTATTCAGCTTTGAGAAACTTATAAATGTCGATAACCACTTAGGCCCTGAGATGAAATCTACGGGCGAGGTTCTCGGCGTAGCGGGAACTTTGGAGGAAGCTCTTTATAAGGGACTTATCGGCGCGGGCTATAAGATGAAGCACGGAGGCGGAGTTCTTGTTACAGTACGTGATTCCGATAAAGCGGAGATTGGCGATATAGTTAAGAAGTACGCTGATATGGGTTATACAATCTACGCTACCGAGGGTACCGCGGAGGTGCTTAAGTCCTATAATATTGAAGCGGCTATAGTTAAGAAAATTCACGAAAGCGAGCATAATAATACTATCTCGCTTATTGAGAGCGGAAAAATCCAGTACGTTATCTCGACTTCGGCTAAGGGCAGAATCCCGAGCCGTGATTCCGTTAAAATCAGGCGTAAAACTGTTGAGCGTAATATTCCCTGCCTTACTTCTCTCGATACCGCGAACGCTCTTGCGGATTGCCTTAGAAGCCGTTATTCCCAGGTTAGTACCGAGCTTGTCGATATCAACAATATGCGTTCCGATAAGATGATGCTTAAGTTTACGAAGATGCAGGGTGCGGGTAACGACTATATCTACTGCAGTACATTCGACCAGGAAATCAACAATCCCGAGGCGCTTTCGGTAAGACTTTCCGACCGACACTTCGGAATAGGCGGCGACGGTATTATCTTAGTTTGTCCCTCTGAGGTCGCTGACGCTAAGATGCGTATGTTTAACCTTGACGGAAGCGAGGGTAAAATGTGCGGTAACGGTATCCGCTGTGTTGGTAAGTTCTTATACGACCATAATATGATGGATATTAACGAAAGAGATGAACTCAGCATTGAAACCTTAAGCGGTATCAAGAACCTTAAAGCCTTTACTCAGGACGGCGAGGTGACAACTCTGCGTGTTGATATGGGTAAGGCGGAGCTTAATCCGAAGAATATCCCCGTAAAATGCGATAAGGAAAAGATGATAGGCGAGAGAGTTACTATTGGCGGCAAGGATTATGACGTTACCTGTGTATCTATGGGTAATCCTCACTGCGTAGTATTTGTCGATAATGTTGACGGTTTTGATCTCGAGCATATCGGACCTCTCTTCGAGAACGACCCGATTTTCCCCGAGCGGGTTAACGCCGAATTTATAAAGGTGCTTAACGACCATACGATTAAGATGAGAGTATGGGAGAGAGGCTCGGGCGAAACATGGGCTTGCGGAACAGGCGCCTGCGCTGTAGCAGTTGCGGCATGCGAAAACGGCTACTGTAAGAAAGGCGAGGATATTACCGTTAAGCTGAAGGGCGGCGACCTGATTATAAACTACACAGACGATACAGTTTATATGACAGGTGAGGCTACAAGAGTCTTTGACGGAGTTATAGAAATTTAATAAAAGAAGTTCACGGTCGGGTAAATTTGCCCGACTGTGTTTTTAATATGAATTTCCGAATTCTCATAAATTCAGTTTTTACGATTTTTATAAACAAACAATAGTAAAACTGAAATTTATCAAGCGAGAACTTGCATTATTCTCTTTTTTGTGTTATCATACTAAATTAGTGAATATTGGAGGCGATTTTATGAAAGTAAACAGAAATTTTGATAATCTTGTTCCTAACTATCTTTTTGCAGAAGTAGCTAAAAGGACAAATGAATTTATAAAGAATAATCCCGATAAAAAGGTTATTAAGCTCGGTATCGGCGACGTTACTCTGCCGCTTGCGCCCGTAGTGGTTGAGGCTATGAAAAAGGGCGCCGAGGATTTAAGTAAAAAAGAAACCTTTAAGGGTTATCCCGATTACGAGGGGTATGGATTTGTACGCAAGGCTGTTTCTGATTATTACAATAGTTTTGGCATAAATGTAAGCGCCGACGAGGTTTTTATTTCCGACGGAGCTAAATCCGACTGCGGAAATATCGGCGATATTTTCTCGGCGGACAATACTGTTATGGTGACTGACCCTGTGTATCCCGTTTATGTCGACAGCAATATTATGGCGGGGCGTAAGATCGTTTACGCCGATTCAAACGCGTCTAACGGTTTTGCCGCTATGCCTCCCGAGGATGTTAAGGCGGATATTATCTACCTTTGTTCGCCGAATAACCCGACAGGCTCGGCTTATACGTATGGTCAGCTTAAAAAATGGGTCGATTACGCTAACCGAAACGACGCGGTCATTCTTTACGACGCGGCTTACGAGGCGTTTATTACCGAGGATATTCCGCGTTCGATTTACGCGATCGAAGGCGCCGAATACTGCGCGATAGAGATGTGTTCGCTCTCAAAGACAGCGGGCTTTACAGGTACGCGCTGCGGGTATACTATAGTTCCGAAGTCGCTTGAGCGCGACGGACACAATATTTATAATATGTGGTACCGCCGCCAGGCTACAAAGTTCAACGGCGTATCGTGGCCTGTTCAATGCGCGGCGGCGGCAGTGTTCAGCGAGGAAGGTCAGCGTCAGATTAAAGAAAATCTTGAGTATTATAAGGAAAACGCGCGTATAATCTGCGCCGCGATGGATGAACTCGGCATTTACTATACGGGCGGTAAAAATTCTCCGTATATCTGGCTTAAGTGTCCGAACGATATGGGGAGCTGGGAGTTTTTTGATTTCCTTTTAGAAAAAGCTAACGTTGTCGGTACTCCTGGCGAAGGCTTCGGTAAAAACGGCGCGGGATATTTCCGCCTCACCTCTTTCGGCGATCGAGAAAGTACAATAGAAGCCGTAGAGAGGATAAAGAAGGTAATAAGTAAATAAGTAATAAGTAACGCCTGACGAAAACCACGTCAGGCGTTTTAAAAAAATCTATAATTCTAAATTAGAATTTTACAAGTTCCGCAATATAGTCGTTGAGCTTATTGATAGCTACTCTTTCCTGCTCCATTGTATCGCGGTTGCGGACTGTTACGCAGTTGTCCTCTAAGCTGTCGAAGTCATAGGTTATGCAAATCGGGGTACCGATTTCATCCTGGCGGCGATAACGCTTACCGATAGAGCCCGCGTCATCATAATCTACCATAAAGTCCTTAGACAGAGCGTCAAATACCTCTGTAGCTTTATCCCCGAGCTTCTTTGAGAGAGGAAGTACTGCAGCCTTGAACGGCGCGAGAGCGGGATGGAGCCTTAGTACGGTTCTCTTATCCTTTTCGTTGATTTCCTCCTCGTCATAAGCCTCGGTCATAATCGCGAGGAAAAGTCTTTCGACGCCGAGCGACGGCTCTATAACATAGGGGATATATTTTTCGTTAGTCTGCGGGTCGAAATACTCAAGACTCTTACCGCTTGTGTTGATATGCTGAGTAAGGTCATAGTCGGTTCTGTCCGCAACGCCCCAGAGTTCGCCCCAACCGAAGGGGAAGAGGTACTCAAAGTCAGTGGTAGCCTTACTGTAGAAACAAAGCTCTTCCTTGTCGTGATCGCGGAGTCTGAGATTTTCTTCTTTAATATTGAGAGAATACAGCCAGTCGCGGCAGAAACTTCTCCAGTAATCGAACCATTCGAGGTCGGTACCGGGCTTACAGAAGAACTCAAGTTCCATCTGTTCAAACTCTCTTACTCGGAAGATAAAGTTACCCGGGGTGATCTCGTTTCTGAAACTTTTTCCTATCTGAGCTACGCCGAAAGGAACCTTTTTACGGCTTGTTCTCTGGATATTCGCGAAGTTTACGAATATACCCTGAGCTGTTTCGGGGCGGAGATATAGCTCATTTTTACTGTCCTCGGTAACGCCCTGGAAAGTTTTGAACATTAAGTTAAACTGGCGGATGTCGGTAAAATTGTGCTTTCCGCAATTAGGACACGCGATTG
>CAJOHT010000055.1:8957-11553 GCA_905234305.1 uncultured Ruminococcus sp.
GTCGGGTTTTGCATTCGCGGCAATCCATAAGCGGGTCGGAAAATCCGCCTAAATGTCCCGAAGCAACCCATGTCTGGGGATTCATAAGGATAGCGGAGTCGAGTCCTACGTTAAGTTTGTTCTCCTGAACAAATTTTTTAAGCCACGCTTTTTTGATATTATTCTTAAGCTCTACGCCGAGCGGACCGTAATCCCATGTGTTGGCGAGTCCGCCGTAAATCTCGGAACCTGGGTATACAAAGCCTCTGCCCTTACAAAGAGCCACTATATTCTCCATACTTTTTTTATTATTTTCCAAAGTAAACCCTCGTTTCTTTAAATTAGTTTTTACATACAATTAATATAGTAATAAAAATGATGACTGTTGTCAAGTCTTTATACGCTTCGATTTAGGCATACATTTTTTACCTTTTATATATTTGTCAATAGTAGTTATGCATAAAATTCGACCTTTATATTTGTATAACATAATAAATTTAAATTTTTTGTTAAAATTGCTTGAAAACAGATTGTATTTCTAGTATAATATCTATAAGCTTAAATCCGTTTTTGCGGAAAATTTTCATTTAGGAGGATTTATTAATGAAAGCATTAAAGAAAACATTAAGCTTAATTCTTGCAGTTTGCATGCTCGCTTCTATGGCTGCGATTGCTACAGTATCTGCTTCTGCTAACGCAGGCGACGCGATGCGCAGATACGACGTTACTCAGGTCGTTAACTCTGACGAGGCTAATCAGGTAAAGACAAAGACATATATGTTCTATATGCCTACTGAGTGGAGAAACGTTTATAACGACAATTATGACGGTTCAGACTTAGCTTCCTGTACAGCAGGTATCTATTGGTGGGAAGGTTCCTACAACGCTAAGGATTATCAGGGCAAACAGTCTAACGATTGGCCCGGATACGGCGTAAAAGAGACTCTCGCTGAAGACAGCAACATTTTCGTAGCTAAGGTTCCCGAGGACGTTGTTAAGATCGTTTGGAACAACCTCGTAGACGGCGGCGAAGATAAGACAGCTGCTGTTTATACAGCTGCTATTCAGACCCAGGATATCGGTTCCGAGAGCTATGATCCTAATGAGGACGGCTACGGCTTCTATCCCCAGGGCGTTGATAACTTCGACGGTATGATTTATGTATGTAACCCCAAGGCTACTGAAGAGAATCCTCTCTCTCATAAATTAGCTTACAAGGGCGTATGGTGCTACTATTACGGCAACGGCGAGTATGGTATCTACAAGACTCGTGAAGAGGCTGCTGCTGCTAACGCTGTTCTTTCAAAGGGTGCGTTCCCCGCTTACGGCTTAGATGTCGATACTAAGGAAACTACCGTTACTGTTGGTAAGACTGACGTTATCACACCTAACGACAGCGACGCTAAGGCTACTATCGACAACGCTGCTGTTGCTTCCATTACTCAGGACGCTACAACAGGTAAAGTAACTGTTAAGGGTCTTAAGGCTGGTAAAGCTACAATTACTTTCTCCTTAAATAAGGACGGTAAGGTAGAAGAGGCTAAGTGCGAAGTTACTGTTAAGGCTGACAAGAAGGCTAACACTCTTAAGGTAAAGGCTACTAACAAGACCTTTAAGGCTAAGGCTCTTAAGAAGAAGGCTGCTACTTATAAGGCTGTTACAGTTTCTAAGCCTCAGGGTACAGTTAAGTACACAGTAACAAAGAAGAACTCTAAGCTCAAATTCAGCAAGGGTAAGATTACTGTTAAGAAGAAGACTAAGAAAGGTACTTATAAGATTTCTGTTAAGGTAACAGCTGCAGGTAACGCTAATTACAAGGAAGGCTCCAAAACTGTTACAGTTACAGTTAAAGTTAAATAATTAACTAATTGGTAGGAAGCCGTCTTCGGACGGCTTCTTTTTTTGCGGGATTAACAGAGAAATGCTTAAACATTTTTTGAAAATTTATACATTATTATAAGTTTTTAGTTCTATTAGATAAAAATAAATTTTTTGTTTTATGCAAAATAAACAAATATCCTCCCTGATTTTTTAAATCAAAATTTCTTTGTAGCTATTGATTAATTTTAATCCAAGTAGTATAATTATTTTGTACATTTTTGTATAACTATATTTAAGGAGGAAAGTTATGCTAAAAACAATGAAAAAAGCTGTAAGCTTTTTGCTTGTCATAATGTTGATCGTTTCTATGGCAAGTATTTCAAACATTGGTGTAAACGCAGAAAGTCATACCTACATATTAGGTGACGTTGACGGTGACGGAGATGTTAACGTTCGAGATGCAACATTAATCCAGATGCATGAAGTAGGATTGACTGATTTTAATGCCGACCAAATGTATTTGGCAGATGTTGACGGAGAGGACGGAGTTAATGTTCGTGACGCAACATATATCCTGCTTGATACAGTTGGTTTGATTACTGAGTATAAGCCTAACAAAGACGAGAAAAAGCTTTGGGACGAGGTAACGCTCGAAGATGGTAAACTCGTTGGCGGCTCTGATGAGTTAACAGACGGCTTCTATTTAGTAGGAACATTCAATAACTGGGAAGCAGAAGCAGCGTATAAGTTCGCGGCCAATACCGAAGCACAGGGCGAGTATTATCTCAATACAACA
>CAJOHT010000056.1 GCA_905234305.1 uncultured Ruminococcus sp.
CTGTAAATATATAAGGTCTCGCTGAGCATATAATTGCCCTTAGAGATTTTTACGGTAGCCTTCTTTTTATTCTTAGCCTTTTTACGCGCTTCATCAAGAGCTTTTTTTAAGGCTTTTGTAAAATTCTTTTTGTATTTTTTCGCCGTAAATTTCTTTTTATATGAACCGCAGGTAACGGTAACAGTACCCTTTTTGTTCGTAAAGGATTTTGCCGACGCTGATTCAATTGAAAGCGCCGGCAGCGTTATAATTGTTATTAAAAGAATTGCGGCGAATTTTTTAATAAAGATTTTCATAATACTTCTTTAAAAGAATTAACCAATAAGTTCAATCAGCTTAGCTTTAACCGCCTGAGCGTCAGCCTTACCCCTGCTCTGCTTCATAACGTTTCCGAGCAGCGACATAAGCGCTTTTTCCTTGCCGCCCTTATAATCGGCTACGGCGTTAGGATTGCCGTCGATCGCGTTCTTGCACATCTGCTCAAGCGCGGAATCGTCAATTCCGCCGAGGTCGTTCTCATCGATAAACTCGGTGCAGGGCTTACCTGTATCAAGCATTTTCTCAAGAGTTTTCTTCGCTAAGTTGTTCTGGATTTTCTTATCCTCAATCAGCTTTACAAGCGCGTTAAGGTTTTTCGGCGATACAGTTACCTCAAATGCTTCTTTATCCTTCTCCGTTTCAACCCTGCGGAAAATCGAACCGATAATAAAATTAGAAACGGTTTTCGGATTTTTCAGCTTCTCAATAGCCTCGTCAAAATACTCGCTTACCTTACGGTATTTTGTAAGCAAAGCGGCGTCCTTCTCGGGAATATCAAAATCCTCAATATAACGCTTCTTTTTAGCCTCGGGAAGCTCGGGAAGAGTTTTTCTTATCTCCTCGACCTCTTCCCTGCTCGTAAGAATTGTCACAAGGTCGGGGTCACGGAAATAACGGTAGTCGTTAGCGTCCTCCTTACCTCTCATCGAGGAAGTGGTACCCGTAGAATCGTCGTAACGGAGAGTTTCCTGAATAACCTTTCCGCCGCTTTCTATAACGTCAACCTGACGCTCAAATTCGTACTCCATAGCCTTAGCTATATTGTTAATCGAATTCATATTCTTAATTTCGGTACGTGTGCCGAGTTCATCACTTCCCTCGGGACGCACTGAAATATTAACGTCACAGCGCATAGAACCTTCCTGCATACGGCAGTCGGAAACGCCTATCGCTCTCATAATCTGCTGTAGCTTTTCAACATACTCTCTAGCCTCGTCAACACTTCTGAAATCAGGCTCGGTAACAATCTCGATAAGCGGAACTCCGCCTCGGTTATAGTCAACGTAAGTATCGCCGTGAGCGTGTACGAGCTTGCCCGCGTCCTCCTCGATATGGATTCTGAGGATACGGATTCTTCTGCCGTTAGAAAGCTCGATATAACCATGCTCGCATAAAGGCTTATCATATTCGGAAATCTGGTATGCCTTCGGAAGGTCAGGATAGCAGTAATTCTTTCTGTCCATTTTAGCTACCTCGGCTATCTCGCAGTTAGTAGCGAGACCCGCCATAATAGCGTATTTTACGACCTGACGGTTGAGCTTAGGGAGCGTACCAGGGAGTCCTATACATATGGGACAGCAGTGAGTATTAGGCTCACCGCCGAACTGGGTCGTACATGAACAGAAAATCTTTGTATTTGTAGATAATTCAACGTGGGTTTCAAAACCGCTTACTAATTCATATTTCACAGCTTAACACCCCACTTTGTTTCTTTAAAGTTTTCGGGAGCGGCTTTCTCATACGCGTTAGCGGCGTTTAAGACAGTCGCCTCACTGAATTTATTACCGATAAGCTGCATACCTATAGGCATACCCTCGGCGTTAAAACCGCAGGGAACAGATACCGCAGGCAGTCCCGCGATATTGATCGGTACCGTACATATATCGGTAAGATAAGTTTCTACAGGGTCGGATACCGCGTGTCCCATCTCGAACGCGGTCATAGGAACCGTAGGAGCTAAAATAAAATCACAGTTTTTAAACGCGTCGTCAAAAGCCTTTACTATAGTACCGCGAAGATTCTGAGCCTTTTTATAATAAGCGTCATAATAACCCGCTGAAAGCACATAGGTACCGAGAAGTATTCTTCTCTTGACCTCCTCGCCAAAGCCTTCGCTTCGGGTACGGCACATCATATCGTGAGTACCGTTATAATGCTCCGCCTTAAAGCCGTAGCGGATACCGTCATATCGTCCGAGGTTTGAGGAAGCCTCGGCGCACGCGATAATATAATAAACGGGTAACGCGAATTTTAAAGCAGGCATATCGAAGTACAAAACCTCCGCGCCTAAGCTCTCATATACCTTAACCGCGTTTAAAACAGCTTCCTTAACATCGTCGCGCACACCCTCAAGGTATTCGCGCGCAATACCTACTTTCATACCCTTAATATCATTATTAACGGTATCGAAGGTATTTCCTCCCTTACGTCCCTGAGAGGTGCTGTCCTTCGGGTCATAGTCGGAAATCGCGTCATATACGATAGCCGCGTCCTCAACCGTCTTGGTTATGGGACCGATCTGGTCAAGACTCGATGCGTAAGCGATAAGCCCGTATCTCGATACAGCGCCGTAGGTAGGCTTAAGTCCTACTATTCCGCAGAATGATGCGGGCTGACGGATAGAACCGCCCGTATCGGACCCAAGTCCGTAAGCGGCAATATTAGCGCCTACAGCGCTCGCGACTCCGCCCGAGGAACCTCCCGCGCAATGCTTTGTATTAAACGGGTTAGTAGCTCCGCCGAAATACGAGGTTTCGCAGGATGAACCCATAGCGAACTCGTCCATATTAGTCTTACCGAGCAATACAGCTCCTTCGCTCTCGAGCTTATCCCATACCGTCGCGTTATAAATCGGCTTATAGCCTGTTAAAATCTTTGAACAGCATGTAGTTTCGATACCTTTAGTTGAAAGGTTATCCTTTAAGGTCATCGGGACACCCTCTAAGAGTCCGATTTCCTTACCCTCGGCAATTTTAGCGTCGACCTTTTCAGCCTGCTCAAGCGCGGTATCGGCAGTAACGTTAACGTAAGCGTTAAGCTCGCCGTTATCGCTTTCTATAGCGCTTAAATATTTTTCAGTCAGTTCCTTACACGAAATCTGCTTTGAAGCAAGCATATCGTGTATCTTTTTAATCTCGGACATACTTACCTCCTAGTTATGATTACGTACCAGGAAATGATCCTCCGCCTGTTCGGGAGCGTTCTTAAGTATTTCCTCGCACGGAAGCGAAGGAACTACAACGTCCTCGCGGAAAACATTTGACAGGTTGTTAATATTATCGAACTCCTCGCCTGAATCGGGAGCGTTATTTATAGCGTCGGCAAACTCAACGATTTCCTGCATCTGCTTAGTTAAATCGTCCAAATCCTCCTCAGCCACAAAGAGCTTCGACAGTATAGCGATGTTTTCTATATCTTCTCTAGTTACCATTAGTTGTCATTCCTTTTTAAAAATCAATCAAAACATCAACTTCTTCTTTACCAGTGGCAAGTGGTAAGTGATAAGTGGTAAGTTCTTATCTTAAAGTTGAAATCAATTTATTTAACATTCTATCAATTTCCACAGTTAAATCATATGCAGTTTTAATATCCATATTCTGTAAAATAATCTAATCTATTACAGATTAAAAGCTGAGTTTGAAGTTCTGCAGCAGAACCTTTTGCAAAAGACAAAAACTGGACAAATTCTTTGGTGGAATTTCTTTTCTGCCCCTCAGCAATATTTGAAGGGACGGAAACCGCAGCACGTCTCATTTGATTTGACAAAGCGTATAATTCTTCTTTTGGTAAATTTCTTACCAATTTATAAACTTCAACTACCAAATCCATGGATTTTTGCCATACAATCAAATCGTTATAACTCTTTACTGCCATATCTATATTCTCCCTCAAACATCAACGGTAAATGAAAAGCGACTTGCCACTCTATCACTTTCCACTTTCTACTTTCATTTAAAACTTCGTTTAACGAAGTTTTACATGAACCTCCCTCAGCTGCATCTCGCTTACCTCGTTCGGAGCGCCTAAGAGTACATCCTGAGCGTTTGAGTTCATCGGGAAGGGAATTACTTCACGAATGTTTTCTTCTTCAGTTAAAAGCATAATCAATCGGTCTACTCCGGGAGCCATACCCGCGTGAGGCGGAGCGCCGTACTGGAATGCCGTATAGAGCGCCTTAAATTTATCCTTAAGCTCTGCTTCGCTGTAGCCCGCGATTTCGAACGCCTTAATCATAATATCGAGGTCGTGATTACGAACAGCTCCCGAGGAAAGCTCAACTCCGTTGCAGACTATATCGTACTGGTACGCTAAAATCTCGGTCGGAGCCTTGTTAAGGAGAGCATCCATACCGCCCTGAGGCATTGAGAACGGGTTATGGGTAAAGATTGTTTTACCGTCTTCATCGATTTCATACATCGGGAAATCTACAATAAAGCAAAGCTCAAATCGGCTTTCGTCAATAAGATTTAAGCGCTTAGCTACCTCTGTTCTAATCTCGCCCGCGAGCTTCGGAGCCTCGGAGTTACTGTCGGCGATAAAATAAATCACATCGCCTGCCTTAGAACCGTTGCGCTCAATAAGCTCTTCCCTGTCGCCCGGCTTTAAGAACTTGTCGATAGGACCGTCGAAGGTCATATCATCTCTTACCTTAACATATCCCAAGCCCTTCATACCGATAGAAAGCGCGAATTCCTCCATACGCTTAAACCACTTTTTACTCTGAGCGGCTGCATCAGGAACGTTGATTGAACGCACGCATTTCTTCCTGAACGGAGCGAAATCTGTTTCAACAAACATATCGCTGATTTCTTTTATCTCAAGCGGATTTCTTAAATCAGGCTTATCAGTACCGTATTTAAGCATAGCTTCCTCAAAGGGAATACGCTTAAACGGCGCTGGGCTTACCTTTTTATCGGTGAATTTTGAGAAAGTATCGTATAAAACTTCCTCAGCGACCTTGAACACGTCCTCCTGAGTAGCGAACGCCATTTCAAAGTCGAGCTGATAGAACTCACCAGGACTTCTGTCGGCACGCGCGTCCTCATCACGGAAGCAGGGCGCTATCTGGAAATATTTATCAAATCCCGATACCATTAAAAGCTGCTTGAAAATCTGGGGAGCCTGAGGCAGAGCGTAGAATTTACCCTTATGCTTACGGCTCGGAATAAGATAATCACGCGCGCCCTCGGGAGAGGATGCGGAAAGTATCGGCGTATTTATCTCGGTAAAGCCCATAGCGTTCATCTTCTCGCGCATAAAAGAGATTACCTTCGAGCGTAAAAGCATATTATTATGGACCTTCGGATTTCTTAAATCGAGGAAACGGTAACGAAGCCTTACGTCCTCGTTAGTATTTCTGGAAGTCGCTACCTCAAACGGAAGCTCGTTTTTACACTTACCGAGAACCTTAATATCCTCGGTATGAACTTCAACATAACCTGTCGCGATTTTAGGATTAATAGTATCCTCGTCACGCTTAACGACTTTACCGCTTAATGTTACGGTACATTCACGGTTGATATTCTTAAGCAGATTATCGTCGTGAACTACAACCTGAAGCACTCCGTACTCATCGCGGATATCAAGGAACATAACTCCGCCGTGGTCTCGGAGATTCTCTACCCAGCCCGCGACTCTTACTTCCTGACCGATATTTTCTTCTCTTAACTGACCGCAGTTTACCGTGCGGTAAATGTTCTCCATAATCATATATATTTTGTCCTTTCACGGCATTAAATCAATAATGCCCCTATTTTCGCATTATCGTTTTGTATTATACCATATTTCAAGTACCCTCGTCAAGCACAAGCAACCCTATTTTTCCCTTTTTACTTTTTAATACATCTTTCGCTTAAAAGCATTTTGTGATATAATGAATTAAACTTTTTAAGGGGTTGATAATATGCTTAACATCGGATGTCATCTTTCGGTTTCCGAAGGATTTGAAAATATGGGAAAAACCGCTCTTAAGCTCGGAGCGAACACATTTCAGTTTTTCACCCGCAATCCGCGCGGCGGAAAAGCTAAGGAAATAGACAAAAACGATACCGACGCGCTTTTAATTCTTATGAGGAATAATAGCTTCGCAAAAATACTTGCTCACGCTCCTTATACTCTTAACCCATGCTCAGCTAACGAGCGTACTCGCGAATTCGCGTTTGAGACTATGGCGGACGACCTTAAGCGGATGGAATATCTCCCCGATAATATGTACAACTTCCATCCAGGCTCGCACGTAGGACAGGGCGCTGAAAAAGGAATCGAAATGATTGCTGAGGTACTTAACCAAGTCCTTTGGGAGGATATGAGTACAACTGTTTTGCTTGAAACCATGGCGGGCAAGGGCAGTGAAATCGGCAGGACCTTCGAGGAGCTTAGAGAAATCATCGACCGAGTTGAATTAAACGGCAAGCTGGGAGTATGCCTCGACACCTGCCACGTATTTGACGGCGGCTACGACATCAAGGACAATCTTGAAAGCGTACTCGAAAAATTTGATAAAACAATCGGACTTAACCGCTTAAAAGCGCTTCACTTAAACGACAGCAAAAATCCTCTCGGCAGTCATAAAGACCGCCAC
>CAJOHT010000057.1 GCA_905234305.1 uncultured Ruminococcus sp.
TTATGAAGGAGCGTTTCCCGAAGATCGTTAACCTGAAGTTTACCGCTCAGATGGAAGAAGATCTCGATACTGTTGAAAGCGGAAAAGTTGAATGGAAAGCTCTTATTGACGATTTCTATACTGATTTTGATAAAACACTCGCAAAAGCAAAGACTGATATGGATGGTGTTAAAATCCAGCTTGAAGAGGATAAGACCGATATAATCTGCGAAAACTGCGGCAGAAATATGGTTATAAAAGTTGGTCGTTACGGTAAGTTTATCGCTTGTCCGGGATATCCCGAGTGTAAAAATGTAAAAAAATACGTCCAAAAAATCGGTGTTAAATGTCCGAAATGCGAGGACGGGGAAATAATTGTAAAAACAACTAAGAAAAAGACTGTTTTCTACGGCTGCAGCAATTATCCTAAATGTGATTTCGTTTCGTGGAATGAACCTGTTAACGAAAGATGTCCTCAGTGCGGTCAGGTTTTATTCAAGAAAAAGGGCAGAAAAAATGTACTTTTCTGCGAGAATAAAGACTGCGGTTTCGAGAAACCCGTTAAGAGCTGATGTTTATTAATGTTATAGGAGCGGGACTTGCGGGTTGCGAAGCAGCTTATCAGATTGCTCAAAGAGGAATAGAAGTTAAGCTGTACGAGATGAAGCCCCTAAAAAAATCTCCCGCGCATCATTCCGATTTATTCTCTGAGCTTGTATGCTCTAATTCTTTTAAAGCTGATAGAGTTTCCTCAGCGGCAGGACTTTTGAAGGAAGAAATGAGAGCTTTTAACTCGCTTTTACTTGAAGCGGCAGATGTTGCGAGGGTACCTGCGGGCGGAGCTTTAGCGGTAGACAGAAATATTTTTTCGGAATTTGTTACCGATAAGATCAAATCTCATAAGAATATTACAGTTATTAACGATGAAATAAAGGAAATTAATAGGGATGAAATAACTATAATCGCTACGGGGCCTTTGACTTCCGACGCTTTAGCTGAGTATATTCAGGATAATTTCGGCGCGTCTTTATCATTTTATGACGCCGCGGCTCCTATAGTCAGTTTCGAGAGCATTGATATGAGCAAAGCGTTTTTTGAATCACGTTACGGAAAAGGCGATAAAACCGATTATCTTAACTGCCCAATGAATAAAGATGAATACGAGGTTTTCTATGAAGCGCTTTTAAACGCCGAAAGGGCTCCTGTTCATGAGTTTGACGTCAGAGATCCTAAGGTTTATGAGGGTTGTATGCCTATTGAAGTAATGTATGCGTTTCGGACCTATGAAGCCTGTAGGCTTAACCGACCCTAAAACAGGTCATCGTCCGTGGGCGGTTTTGCAGCTTAGAAAAGAGAATTCTTCGGGTACTATGTATAATCTCGTAGGATTTCAGACTAATTTAAAATTTCCTGAACAAAAAAGAGTATTCGGATTGATTCCAGCACTTAAAAATGCTGAATTTATAAGATATGGCGTTATGCACAGAAATACTTTTCTGAATTCTCCTAAACTACTAAACAGCGATTTTAGTTTAAAGTCGAATAACAATACCTTTTTCGCTGGTCAGATTACAGGCGTTGAAGGATATATGGAAAGCGCATCCTCGGGTATAATAGCGGGTATAAACGCTTACGGAAGATTAAAAGGAGAAAAAACTCTTCTCCTTCCTGAAACAACAATGCTCGGAAGTCTTTCGAGATATATTTCCGACGAAACCGTTAAGGATTTTCAGCCTATGGGCGCAAATTTCGGTATTTTACCAGAGCTTGAAAACCGACCTCGCGATAAGCGCGAACGGGGACAAGCATATGCCGACCGAGCGCTTAAGGACTTACATTCTTATTTAGAAAGTGTGAAATTATGAACATTATTGTAGACGCTATGGGCGGAGATAACGCTCCTCTTGAAATAATAAAAGGCGCTGTTGAAGCGCGAAATGAGTATAATATTGATATTACCTTAGTTGGTAGGGAGGACGTAATTAAATCTGTTGCCGCTGAAAATGCTATTGATATTTCGGGTATGGAGATAATAAATGCTTCTGAAGTAATCGCTACCGATGAGGAAGCTGATTCCGTACTTAAGAAAAAGCCCGACAGTTCTATAGCAGTAGGTTTAAGAACTCTTTCAGAAGGAACGGGAGACGCGTTTGTGAGCGCGGGCAACAGCGGAGCGCTTTGTGTAGGCGGAACGTTGATTACTAAGCGTATCAAAGGCGTTAAACGCCCGGGTTTTGCTCCGATTATGCCTCATTTTGGAGGCGGATGCTTTATGCTGATTGACGCGGGCGCTAACCTTGAGGCACGTCCCGAAATGCTTTTGCAGTATGCTCTTATGGGCTCGGCGTATATGAAAAATGTTATGAAAGTGGATAATCCTAGAGTCGGACTCGCGAATGTCGGTACAGAAAAGCATAAGGGTCTAGAGTTGCAGCACAAAGCGTATGAGCTTCTTGAGGACGCCGATATCAATTTTATAGGAAATGTCGAGGGAAGAGATTTACCCTATGGATGTTGTGATGTCGTTGTCTGTGACGGCTTTATAGGAAATGTTATCTTAAAAACCTACGAGGGTACCGCTAAAGCAATAATGGGCAAAATAAAGACGCTTTTCTCCAAGAGTGCTAAAAGTAAACTTGCCGCGGCGCTGGTGATGAATGATTTAAAAGAAATGGTTAAGGAATTTGATTATCACGAATACGGCGGAGCGCCTATTATGGGTACCGCCAAGCCTGTTTTTAAGGCTCACGGCAGTTCCAAAGCCAAAACCGTAAAAAACGCTATCAGACTCACAAAGGAATATGTTGAGGCGGATGTAATAAATGAAATAACCAATGCTCTGAAAAGAGGATAAAATGAAAGATTTTCAGAAAAAAATTGACTATAAGTTTAAAAATGAAAAATTATTACGAGAAGCTCTCACTCATTCATCTTACGCTAATGAGCATAAAGGCTCTAATGTGAAGTGCAATGAGCGTCTTGAGTTTCTTGGTGACGCCGTATTGTCAATAGTTGTAGCTGACTACATATTTAAAGAATGTCCCGAGCTTCCCGAAGGTGAGCTTACTAAGCTCAGAGCTGCGCTTGTTTGCGAAAAGGCACTGTTTAAATTCGCCAAAGAGATTAATCTGGGTGATTATCTCTTACTTAGCAAGGGTGAAAAAAACGGCGGCGGAGCCGAACGTCCGTCTATTGTATCCGATGCGTTCGAGGCCGTTATTGCGGCAATTTATCTTGACGGCGGAATGGAGCCAGTTAGAAAACACATTTTAAGATTTGTAGTACCTGAAATTAAAAATCGAAACACTAAGCCTTTTAAAGATTATAAAACAACCCTGCAGGAGATAGTTCAGAAAAATCCTGGAGAAAAGCTTTTATATAGGCTGGTTTCCGAATCTGGTCCCGACCATGATAAACATTTTGTTTTTGAGGTACTGCTTAACAGCAACGTAATCGGTAAAGGCGGCGGAAGAAGCAAAAAGGAAGCCGAGCAGAATGCTGCGAGAGAAGCGTTGGAGTTGATGGGCTATTAGACACGGCAATGTAGCGATTTTTGTACCGCATAACGGCTGCCCTCATCAGTGTTCATTCTGCGAGCAGCGGAAAATAACGGGTCAAATATCCCAACCGACACCCGAATATGTTAGATTAACTCTTGAACAGGCTGTTAATGATTTAGGCGATTATGCTAAGAATGTCGAGATTGCCTTTTTCGGCGGAAGTTTTACTGCTATTGACAGAAGTTATATGCTTTCTCTGCTTAACGCCGCTGAACCATTTTTAAAGAATTTTAAAGGTATAAGGTTGTCAACGCGCCCCGATTGTATTAATGATGAGATTTTAATTTTGCTTAAGAATTATAATACAACTACGATTGAATTAGGCGCTCAGTCGATGAGTGATGAAGTGCTTATAGCGAATAAACGCGGACATACCGTAGATGATGTAATAAAATCTTCTTTACTTATTAAAGAATTTGGCTTTAATCTCGGCCTTCAGATGATGACGGGACTTTATAAATCTACACCTGAAGATGATTTATATACCGCTGATGAATTTATTAAGCTGAAACCTGATTGTGTGAGGATTTATCCTACCGTTGTTATGCGCAATACGGAACTGGAAGCCTTATATAATAGCGGCTTATACAAGCCTTATAGCTTAGATGTGTCTGTAAAACTATGTTCCGACGTTATCCGAGTCGGACTTCATTACAGCGATTCGCTTAAAGAAAATGATGTTGCGGGGAATTACCATCCTGCTTTTAAAGAGCTTTGTGAAAGTGAGATTTTTTATCAAAAAATAAAAAGCAGTATTAACGATTCTAATAATCATATCGTTTACGTTAATCCAAAATCGCTTTCAAAAGCAATAGGACAAAACCGAAATAATATACTTAAGCTCGAAAATCAGGGCTTGAGAATTAAATTTAAAACTGATAATGATCTAAAAAAATACGATATTAGAATAAATTAAAACAGGTGATGAGATGCTGTTAAAATCCCTTGAAATTCAAGGCTTTAAAACATTTCCCGATAAAACTAAATTAACCTTTGATACAGGAATGACTTCCGTAGTCGGACCGAACGGTTCGGGTAAGAGCAATATAAGCGACGCTATACGCTGGGTTCTCGGCGAGCAGTCGCCTAAAAGTCTGCGTTGTTCTAAAATGGAAGACGTTGTTTTTAACGGAACAGATGACAGAAAAGCTCTCGGTTATGCTGAGGTGACTTTAAATATACTCAATAACGACCGCTTTTTACCGTATGACGACGATAATGTAGCTGTTACCCGAAGATATTTCAGAAGCGGCGACAGCGAGTACCTTATAAACGGAGCGCAAGTGCGTCTTAAGGATATAAACGAGCTTTTTATGGATACAGGACTTGGCCGCGATGGTTATTCTATGATTGGTCAGGGTAAAATCGACAGTATTGTTTCCTCAAAAAGCGAGGACAGAAGAGAGATTTTTGAGGAAGCCGCAGGTATTTCACGTTACAGATACAAAAAAATCGAATCCGAACGTAAACTTAAACATACCGAGGATAACCTTCTTCGTTTAAGAGATATCGTTACGGATTTATCCGAGCGCGTAGGACCTCTTAAAAAGCAATCTGATAAAGCGGAAAAATTCCTGGAGTATTCTGCGGAAAAGAAAGATATTGAAATAGCTCTATGGGTTAATACACTTAACAACAGCAATAAGACTTTAAAGGAGCAGGAGGATAAAATCGGAATTTCCCGCCTGCAATACAGTCAAGCTGAGGAAACGATTGATAATATTCAGCGTGAAAGCGAAGATATTTACGTTAAGAACGGACAGTATTCTGCTGATATTGAGGATATAAGGGAGAATATTAATAATATAATCGCCGAAATCAGCTCAAAAAAATCCTCTGTTTCCGTTTGTGAGAACGATATTCTCCATAATAAAGAGAATATCGCCCGTATTACCGAGGAAATAAAAAAGGTTGATATTGACGCCGAGGACGCGCTTAATACAATCGAAAATAAAAAAGAGAGAATAAAAGAACTCGAACAGCTTATTAACGAAAATCAGGACTTATATGATGAAACTTCTGATAAACTTAATGTTATAAATACAGATTCAAGCCGAAGCGGTGACAGAATTCAGGAGCTTAGCGCAAAGCTGGCCTCCTTAACCGCTCAATCAGCGGACGCTCGCGTTACCCAGATGACAAGCGTAACGTCCGTTACCGAGCTACAGGCGCGTATTGAAAGCATTTTAAGTTCAAATTCACAGAGAAACGAGCAGTATGAAACTACTCTCGAAATGTCAAAAAAATATAAAACGGAAATTGACAAATCAAATGAAGAGGTACATTCTCTTGAGAACTCAGTGAGCGGTTTAGAGATTAAACTCAAATCCAGAGCCGCTAAAAGAGATGACTTAAAAGCTAAGACCGATACTCTTAAACTTGATGCTGAACAGGCATTAAGGAGAGTTAAGCTCTTGGAGGATTTAGAAAAGAATCTCGAAGGCTTTTCGTATTCTGTTAAGAATGTTGTTAAAGCCTCAAAAAACGGACAACTTAAGGGTATCAGAGGTCCTGTATCGAGAATTATCGATGTTCCTACTGAATATACAGTTGCTATTGAAATTGCTCTCGGCGCGGCTATGCAGAATATTGTCACCGCTACCGAGCAGGATGCTAAAGCTGCTATTGCGTACTTAAAGAAACACGATGGCGGACGCGCGACATTTTTACCGATGAATACTATTAAGCCTAAAGAGCTAAATGAAAAAGGGTTGGACGATTATTACGGCTTTATCGGAATAGCTTCCGATTTATGCTATTGTAAGCCTGAGTATGAAAATATACTAAAATCTCTTTTAGGCAGAATTGTTGTAGCCGAGGATTTGAACAGTGCCGCGGTAATTGCTAAAAAATATAACTATCGATTTAAGGTAGTAACACTTGACGGACAGGTTGTTAACGCGGGCGGTTCGCTTACAGGAGGCTCACTCGGTAAAAAATCAGGACTTCTTTCAAGAACAGCGGAAATCTCTAAGCATAAGAAAATCGCCGAGGAATTAAACAAAAAGGCACTTGAGTCTGAAAAGTCGCTTGAGAAGGCAATATCTGATTATTCTGCTGTTGAGGGTGAGATACTTGCGGTAAGAGCTGATTTATCTAACGCTAAACAGGAGCAGGTTCGTATACTTACCGAGGCAAAGGCTTGTGAAAACGACTTGAATACTCAGAAACAGGCAATTGAGGAAGCTGAGATTATTATTTCCGATTGTAAGGATAGAATAAAGCAGTATAAGATAGACGAGAAAAAAGCGAAAGAAGAGCTTAATGATATTAACTGGTCGATTTCTGAGTATGAGGCTCAAATCGAGGAAATAACAGGCAACCGCTCAAAACTTACCGAAGAAAGAGAAGCGTTAAGCGAGAAGCTCCAGAATATCCGCCTTGAGATTGTTACCGCCAAAAAGGATATTGATACTCTTAAATCGGAGATTTCTTATGCTGTTTCTACCGAGGAGAGCAGGGATACGAAGAAATCCGAGTTTATTAAGGAGATAGAAAGCTATAATAATCTTATATCCGATACCGAAGCTCGAATCTCAACTCTTAATAACGATATAAAAAATCTTGATAACAAAGTAAAAATACTAAACAGTGATATAGAAAAGATTAATCTAAAAAAATCGGAGCTTGAGAAGCGTTCGGGTGAACTCAGACAGCTCGAAAGAGAAAAGAATGATGAAAGAGAAGCCGCGGGCAGAGAGCTTTCAAGACTAGAGGAACGTAAGATTAATCTCCAAAAAGAATACGACAATATAATTTCAAAATTGTGGGAAGAGTATCAACTTACCAAAAATGAAGCTGAAAACTCCGCGATAACTCTCGAAAGTGTATCTGCTTCAAAATCGCGTCTTAATGAATTAAAAACAAAGATCCGCGCTCTCGGTAATGTTAATGTCGGCGCAATTGAGGAATATAAGGAAGTTTCGGAAAAGTATTCATTTATAAGCGTTCAGGTAAATGACGTTGAAAAATCCAAGCAGGAGATCGAACGGCTTATAAAAGAGCTTACTAAACAAATGCAGGAAGAGTTTATAAAGAGCTTTGAGGAGATTAACCGCAATTTCACTTATACTTTCAAAGAGCTTTTCGGCGGCGGAACAGCATCTCTATCTCTTACAGACCCTGAGGATATACTTACCAGCGGTATCGATATTATAGTTCATCCCCCAGGGAAAATTGTCGTACATCTTGACGCGCTTTCAGGCGGAGAAAAAGCGCTTGTAGCTATAGCATTGTACTTTGCTATTATGAAGGTTAGACCCGCTCCGTTCTGTGTAATGGATGAGATAGAAGCGGCGCTTGACGAGGTAAATGTAGACAGATTCGCTCAGTATGTACGTAATCTTACGCATAAAACCCAGTTTATACTTATAACCCATAGGCGCGGTACTATGGAAGAAGCTGATGTTCTGTATGGTGTTACAATGCAGGACGAGGGAGTTTCAAAGCTGTTAGAGCTAAGAGCGAGCGAAGTGTCCGCTAAACTCGGTATCTGATAGAAAAAGGTGATATTATGGGATTATTCAGTAAAATTAAAGAAGGTTTAAAGAAAACACGAGACAGCGTTATCGGTAAGATCGACTCAATGCTCAAATCCTTTACCAAAATTGACGAAGAACTTTTTGAGGAGCTTGAGGAGCTTCTCGTTATGGGCGACGTGGGTGTAGCTACAGCTCAGGATATATGTGAAAAGGTTAAAGTTAAGGTGAAGGAAAAAGGTACTACCGATCCCGAGGAAATCCGCGGACTTCTTGAAGAAGTTGTTTGCGAGATGCTTACAGGCGGACAGGAGTTTAATCTTAATACCAAGCCTTCGGTTATACTTGTTATCGGTGTAAACGGCGTCGGTAAAACTACAACTATCGGCAAAATGGCTAACAGATTTAAAAACGACGGTAAAAAGGTTTTACTTGCAGCAGCCGATACATTCAGAGCCGCCGCTATCGACCAATTACAGATATGGGCGGACAGAAGCGGGTGCGATATTATTAAACAGAATGAAGGAAGCGATCCTGCAGCTGTTGTTTATGATGCGATTTCAGCCGCTAAGGCAAGAAACACTGATATTATTATCGCAGATACAGCGGGACGTCTTCATAATAAAAAGCATCTTATGGACGAGCTTGCTAAGATAAACAGGATTATCGATCGCGAGCTTCCTGATGCCGATAAGGAAATACTTCTCGTTCTTGACGCAACAACAGGTCAGAACGCTGTTTCTCAGGTTGAGCATTTTAAAGAAGCTACGGGGATTACCGGCATAGTTTTAACTAAACTTGACGGAACCGCTAAGGGCGGTATTATTCTCGCGATTAAAAACACGCTTGACGTACCTGTTAAATTTATCGGCGTCGGCGAGCAGATTGATGATTTACAGCCATTTGAGCCTGAAGAGTTTTCTAAGGCGCTTTTCGATTTCAGCTAAGAGGATTTTATGAGATTTATTATTGCTACTAATAATTCAAAAAAACTGGTGGAGCTTGAGAGAATTCTTGCTCCGCTGGGTATAGATGCTGTTTCTCCTAAAGAAGCGGGGATTTCTCTTAATGATGTAGAAGAAAACGGTGCAACTTTTTTGGAGAATTCCTTTATAAAAGCTGAAGCGGCTTGTAGTAAAACGGGACTTCCCGCTATTGCCGACGATTCGGGTATCTGCGTTGACGCTTTAGGCGGAGAACCCGGGATATATTCTGCGAGATTTGGCGGCGAGGGAGCCGATGATAATGATAAAAATAATCTTATCCTTGAGCGTTTAAAAAACACAGAAGATAAAGATAGAACCGCTCATTATACCTGCGCGATTACCTGCGTGTTTCCCGATGGAAATAAAATTCAGGTTGAGGGTAAATGCTTCGGTGAAATCGCTTACGCTGCTGACGGAGACGGCGGATTCGGTTACGACCCTATATTTCTTTATAACGGTATATCATTTGGGAATTTTTCCGCTGAGGAGAAGGATAAGGTTAGCCATAGGGGAAACGCTTTAAGAATGTTTAAGGCTGAATTAATTAAATATTTGGAGGGTAATAATGCTTACAAGTAAACAAAGAGCTTATTTAAGAAGCCTAGCTAATAATATAGAAACGATTATTTATGTCGGTAAAGGCGGAATGAATGAACAGATTATGAAGCAGGTTGACGACGCTTTAACCGCCAGGGAACTTATTAAAGGCAAGTGCCTTGAGAATTCTCCGCTTAATTCAAGAGAAGCCGCGGATTTACTAGCTCCCGAAGTAAAATGTGATGTTGTACAGGTTATCGGTTCAAAATTTGTGTTATACAGACCGAATCCCGATGAACCTGTCATAGAATTGCCTAAATCAAGAAAAAACAGGGCGTGATATTGTGACTATTAATGACTATCGTTCGTTGATTAAATCCCGAATGGGAGAAAAACGTTATATCCATAGCTTAAACGTTGCTAAAAGCGCGGTCGAATTAGCTCGAAAATACGGAGCAGATATCGAAAAAGCTGAGATTGCGGGTATTCTTCACGACAGCTGCAAGGAAATTCCAAAGGATGAAATGTTGCAAATTATCCTTAGCGGTGGTATAATACTTGACGCGATTGAAAAAGATACTTCAAAGCTCTGGCACGCTATCGCGGGAGCTGTTTACGTACGCGATCACCTAGATATTCGCGACGATGATATTTTTAACGCTATTAAATATCATACTACAGGCAGGGCGAATATGTCGCTTTTGGAAAAGATAATTTTCACCGCGGATTTTATAAGCGACGAGCGCGATTATGACGGCGTAGATATTATGCGTAAAAAAGCGTTTGAGGATTTGGACAACGCTATGCTGTTCGGGCTACAATTTACTATTTCCGATTTAGCTAAACGAAAGCTGACTATCCACAGCAACGCACTTAACTGCTATAATGATGTTATTATAAATTTAAATAAGAAGGGGTTGCTTTAATGACAACTTATGAACAAGCTGTAAAAATTGCAAATATACTCGATAAAAAAATAGCTCAGGATATTAAAATCAGCGAAATATCCGACGTGACTATCCTCGCTGACTATATGGGTAGAAGCAGCACTCAGGTTAAATCGCTTGCCGACGAGGTTGAGTATCAGATGGACGAGGCAGGTATTTCCGTAAGCCATATAGAGGGACATCGTTCCAACAGCTGGATTTTACTTGATTACGTTGATATTATCGTTAATATTTTCAACGAGGAAGCGCGCGAGTTTTACGACCTTGAAAGACTTTGGCAGGACGGCAAAGAACTTGATTTATCAGGAATACTAGAAGAATAATCGGGAGGTATAGACGTGAGATATAATCATAAAAGTGTTGAGAAAAAATGGCAGGATATATGGGAGGAAAAGGGTGTATTCCATGCTAGCGACGATACATCAAAGGAAAAGTTTTACGCTCTGATTGAATTCCCGTATCCTTCGGGACAGGGATTGCACGTAGGTCATCCGCGCCCATATACAGCGCTCGATACTGTAGCGCGTAAAAGAAGACTTCAGGGCTATAATGTTCTTTATCCTATAGGTTGGGATGCTTTCGGACTTCCTACCGAAAACTACGCAATAAAGAATCATATTCACCCCGAAGTAGTAACTAAACAGAATATTGCCCGCTTTAAAAAGCAGATCCAGTCTTTAGGTATTTCATTTGACTGGAGCAGGGAGATTAATACTACCGACCCCGATTATTATAAGTGGACTCAGTGGATTTTTCTCCAGCTTTTCAAAAAAGGACTTGCTTATAAAAAAGAAATGAACGTTAACTGGTGTACCTCTTGTAAATGCGTTTTAGCTAACGAGGAAGTTGTTAACGGTGTTTGCGAACGTTGCGGCAGCGAAGTTATCCACAAGGTTAAATCCCAGTGGATGCTTAAAATTACCGCTTACGCTGACAGGCTTATAAACGACCTTGATTTGGTTGATTATCCCGCAAGAGTTAAAGCTCAGCAGATTAACTGGATTGGTCGCTCTACGGGAGCTGAGGTTGATTTTACAGCTCCAACAGGCGATACGCTTACGGTTTATACGACCCGCTGCGATACGCTTTTCGGCGCTACATATATGGTAATTTCTCCCGAGCATCCGCTTATTGAGAAATGGGCTGATAAACTTAATAATATTGACGAAGTAAGAGAATATCAGCTTGCCGCTTCTAAAAAATCCGATTTTGAAAGAACAGAAGTCGCTAAAGACAAAACAGGTATACGTTTAGACGGAGTAGAAGCTATTAATCCTGTTAACAATACTAAAATTCCGATTTTTGTTTCCGATTATGTACTTGTTTCATACGGTACTGGCGCTATTATGGCTGTACCCGCTCACGATACCCGTGACTGGGAGTTCGCTAAGAAGTTCAACCTTCCGATTATTGAAGTTGTAAAGGGAGGAGAGGATGTTCAGAAAGAAGCCTTTACTGATTGCGCAACAGGTATATTGGTGAACTCGGGCTTTATTAACGATTTATCTGTTGATGAAGCGAAAGAAAAAATGATTAAATGGCTCGAGGATAATAAAATCGGACGAGCTAAGGTTAATTATAAATTAAGAGATTGGGTGTTCTCGCGTCAGCGTTATTGGGGCGAACCCATTCCGATAGTTCACTGCGAGAAATGCGGTT
>CAJOHT010000058.1 GCA_905234305.1 uncultured Ruminococcus sp.
AGAAGTACCGAATTTACACCATTTACACCAAACTTACGCCAAACGGTGCAGAAAGTTGTGCAGAGCGAAAACAATCGCATATTTTAATGAATTTGACCTTGATGGATTCGTTTTCATCAAGGTCTTATTTTATTTGATGGATAGACAAAATCAGGCTAAAATGATATAATTATAGCAAGATAAATCGGAATTTAGAGGTGTATTATGACAGAGAAAGAAAAAATGCAGAAACAATTGCTTTACGATGCTAATTATGACAGAGATTTGTTGACAGAAAGAAACAAAGCGAAAGACTTATGTTATGAGTATAATCACCTTCGTCCTTCTGATGAAGAAAACCAACAGGCAATTATGAAACGGTTGCTTGGAAAAACCAAAGGAGCATTCACAATCGTCGCTCCTTTTTGGTGTGATTACGGATATAATATAGAAATCGGCGAGAACTTTTTTGCAAATCATAATACCGTTATTTTGGATGGCGGCAAAGTAACCTTCGGAGATAATGTATTTGTCGCACCTGATTGCGGCTTCCACACGGCAGGTCATCCCATTGATTTTGAAAGAAGAAATAAGGGATTGGAATATGCTTATCCAATCACAGTTGGCGATAATGTATGGATTGGCGCAGGTGTTCAGGTAATGCCCGGCGTTACAATCGGAAGTAATGTAGTAATCGGCGGCGGCAGTGTGGTAGTAAAAGATATACCCGATGATTCCGTTGCGGTTGGCAATCCCTGCAAGGTCATAAGGAAGATAACAGAAGAAGATAAGAAAAAATGTTGGGATAGATAGAACATTTTGAAACCCAGGCAGCCTTATATGAGGTTGCCTGTTTTTTCGCAAACTTCGATTTTCTTCTGTATCCTATATAATATAGGTAAAGGAGAGGATACGGTATGAAAAGAATGTTGCGGTAAAGGTTGCAGAGTTTGTGAAAGCGAGTATTTGTCCGTTCTTCCGAAATTGGCGGTTATGTATTACGCGGGAATAAATAATCTATCAGTTCAAATTGACAGCGATTCAATTATCGGCATACCTTTAGAAACATATATTGCCGAAACCCACCTTGAAACTGATGTAAATAACTTCTTTGTTGCGTACAGATTCCATTTCACAGGTTCGGATTATAATAAAAAGACAGGTATCGAGAAGGTTATCAATAACCCGCTCGAAAGTCTTTCTGTTAACCTTCCTGTCGGTTCTACAATCACATGCAACGCTTACGTCGGCGGCGATATGGTTGGCACCGATAACGTTTTTATTACCGTAAACTCTGGTGAAGGAGAATACGATAATGAGTATCTCACGAGTGTAAATGACTACACTTGGAATTATTGATTTCGGATAATCGAAAAAGCTCTCCGGAAGTCGCTTTTTATGCGGCTTTCGGGATTATCTTTTTATACGGAAATTAGAATTTTCGCCGTTTGCGCAAAGGCACCAATTATAATTAGACTGCCTGTTTTTGCTTTTTTTAAAAAAGTTTTTTGTTCCAAAAAAATAGCTGGAATTTCTTGACATATGAGCGCATACGATATATAATATGGTATATAAATATTTTAAAAGATAAAAAGGCAAAACTGTCGAAAGGCAGTGACGCAAAGCGTAGAGCCTAAGGTGTTTTTGCACTATGGTCGTTTGGTTGCATCTATATGTGTCCGTATACGTGGGCATATTATAGGTGCTTTATTTTTTGGTAAATAGAAAAGAGTTGTTTGGTTATGAAAAAGCTGTTATCTTTGGTACTGGTAGCGTTACTATCACTTTCAATTTTATGCGCACCTGTTTATGCTTATACAGGTCATGTAAACGCAGGGGATACACTGACATTCAACGGCGCAACGTCGAATAACGCTTTCGGCGATTTGCTTGATTGGACGGGTATCGTTTTTTCGGACGCGAATAGTATAATAGATGTAGAAGGTTCGCTTGCGGTCGGCGGCAGCTTTAATTCCAATATCGGTCTATCGGTTAACAACGGCGCTTACGGCTTACATCCCACATCAACCGAAGATGCTTCTTTCCTTGTTAACGGTAATGTAAATATCAAGGGCTACGGCAGCGTCTGGGGACAGACGGTTGTAGGTAATGCGGAAGGCAATACCTATCATCTGTCAAATATTACTCCGTTTGAAACGACAAACGGTAAGTATACCGTTGCCGACTCCTCGAAATACTTCGCGGACGCTTCAAGTACCGCTTACGCTGTGAAGGCTGCGGTTGAGGCTCTTCCCGTAAACGGAGAATGTGAAGCAGCTAACGGCACATATACCTTTAAGGGTAATTCGGATGCCGATACATTGGTATATAATGTAGATGACTCAAATATCAGTTCGTATCTTTTCGATTTCACTATTGCAGAAGGTCAGACGGTTATCGTTAATCTTACTGCTTCCGATAAGATAAAATTTAAATACGGCGCTTTCAAAATAAACGGAAAAATGTCATCTGATTATCTGAGAAAATTCAACCGCAATATTATAATCAACGTTGTTAATTCACCCGAGATTGAGATGACATCCTGCGAATTATACGGAATTCTTTTGGCTCCCGATGCCGATTTGTCGGGTAGAGGCGCCAGCGTATGCGGAACATCGATTCTGAAAGGACTTACAGGATTGAGCGGCTTTGAGCTTCATGCCGGCTACAATAACAGCTTTATTCCGTCGGTTTCCGCGTCGACTCCCGTGGTTTCAGGCGACTCCGACGAAGAGTCTTCCGACGGTGTAAATATAAGAATCGACGTACCTAAGAAGATGGCGGTTGCTTTTGAAGACGGTACAGTCTATTACGGCGGCGAAATGAAAAATGTCGTTGTAGGTAAGGAATACGCTTTCCAGATGTGTTCTGTAAACTGGGATAACGGTCTGTTTGATGACAACGGCAACGGAATCCGCGGTACTGTAGTTTACAGAATGAAGGTCGTTCATCAAAGCGAATTCAACGAGCTTGCCCGTGCCGCTAAGGAAAATCCCGAAAGATATACCGTTAAGGGTATTGATATAATCGACAACGAGGCTAAGACAATTATTGTAAACTGTGACGCTAAGGATACTCACCTTGAAACTGACGTAAACAACTTCTTCATTGCGTACAGATTCCATTTCACAGGTTCCGATTACAAGAAGAAGACAGGTATAGACAATGTTGTCAACAATCCTCTCGAGAGCTTATCGGTCAATCTTCCCGCAGGTTCCACAATCACCTGCAATGCGTTTATTAACGATGAAAAGGTTGACAGCGCGGATGTATTCATTACCCGCAACTCAGGCGAGGGCGTATACGACGATGTTTACCTCACAAGCGTAAACGATTATACGTGGAATCATTAATCTGTAAGCATTATAATAAGGGACTATGAATCTCCCGAAAAACAAAACAGCGCATAACCGTTATCCTTCGGTTATGCGCTTTTTATATCTTGCGGTTGTTTTTTAAAAGCAGTAAACAGTATTGAAAAAAATGGTCTGATATGATAATATAGTTAAAGTAAAGACTCAAAAAACCGATAGAGGATTACACCCGACTCAAAAAGCAGTGAGACTAATGGAAATACTTATTTCATTAGTAACTATTGAAAATCAGATAGTATTAGATCCTTTCTGTGGGTGTGGAACAACTCTTGTTGCGGCTAAAAATTTGAATCGAGATTATATTGGATTTGAAATAAATAAAGAGTATTATAACAGAATGGTAAATAGAATTTGTAATGATTAAATGTAAAATAGGGTTAAATCATTACTGGATATAATTAGTTTGGATAAGAATAATCAAAACTTGAATCCCTGGAAACCTCTTTTTGTTAAGAAGGTTTTTAGGGATTGTTGTTTTTTATAATCTATAGATAGGTTGAGATTTTAACCTATATAAAAGATTTAGTGATAGACAAAAACGCATATATATGATAAAATCTTTTTATGGTGAAGGGAGTTTAATATGAAAAGAGCGGGATTGATCGTTGGATGTTTACTTATGCTGCTGTTTTTATTCGGCTGTACGTCAGAGGAGTTAGAGGATATGAATACTAAAAACAATAAGACCGTGACTTTTATAAACGAAGTTAACGAAGCGGACGTATGGATATTGCCTAAAACAGAAGAAAACCTTAAAACAACTGTATGGGGAAAGGCTACAATATCAAAAATAAAAAAGAATGAGAGCCGTAAGGCTGTGCTTTGCGAAGCGGGGGACAATGGCCTTTATATTTTCAGGATGATTGATACCGACAGCTTTTACTATTCCGCAAATGATATTACGCTTAAAGCGGACTGGAGCTTAAAGATAAAAGAAAAAGATTTAAACTCCTTTGTATTAGAAGTTACGGACGAAAACGGCGATTTAAAAAACACTTACGAAGTGTTTTCAGCAAGGCTTTAGAGGTGATTTAATGTTGCGTTCAATGCGAATAAAAATTTTTATATCTATTCTTACGGCAGTAGCTTTGGTTGCGATATATTTTTCTCAATATGCTGTTTTAGCCAGTAAGCAAAAGGAGAAGAAGTTCATGCTCACAGCTCCTAAAAACGGAGCTTGTGTTGATATTACGAACCCGCTGGTAAAGGATTGGTGGGAGAATTATGAAAAATTCTCATCCGCCGAATTTGAAACGGTTCAGGAACGCGCCAAGCCTTCTCCGATTACGCTGAAATGGCAGGGGGGGAAGAACTGTAATTATACGCTTTACCTCAGTACAAGTCCAAAGCTAAAAAAGAGCCGTGTATTTAAAACTAAACAGAAAAGTATTAAGCTCTATAATTTACTGCGTAATCAAAAGTATTATTGGAGAGTTAGCGAAAAAAAAGGAAAAACAAAAACACTGTCAAAAATTCGCAGCTTTAAAACAAACAATATAGCGCGTGTTATTTACGCAAAGGGAGTCGCGAATATCCGCGATATCGGCGGATATAAAACCGAGAACGGAAGCCGTACAAAACAGGGACTCGTTTACCGTTCCGCGAATCTTGACAATATAACTATATCAGGCAAAAAAGTTTTAACGGAAGAACTGGAAATAAAAACAGATTTAGATTTAAGGAAAGACGAAGAAGGTACCGCAGGAACAGATTCTCCCGCGCTGGACGATTATCTGCATCGGCGCGGTTCTAATTACGAGGATATTTTTGAGTACGGCGAAACTAAAGACCGTTTTATTCTTGGCGTAAAGGAGTTTGCGGATAAAAGCAATTATCCTATACTGTTCCACTGCACGTACGGCCGCGACCGTACAGGCACGCTGGCGTTTGTACTGAATGGATTGCTCGGCGTAAGTAAAAAGAATCTCTTCAGGGATTACGAGCTTTCGTTCCTGACGAGGAAGGGCAGCAGTAAAGCGGCAGAGTATATTTCAAAATTTGACCGTTTATATGACAGGATGGCTTCGTATAACGATAAATCTATGCCTTTAAGCTATAATATCGAGTGCTTCCTTATGAACGCGGGTGTAACTGAGGAGGAAATCCAAAGCATAAAAGAAATTCTCGCGTAGTTTAACTTATCCTGTAATAAGGATTGAACTTAAAAAGAAAAAATGATATAATATACCTACGGGGGCTTAGCTCAGCTGGTCAGAGCGTTTGCTTGACATGCAAGAGGTCACTGGTTCGAGCCCAGCAGTCCCCACCAAAAAAGCAGGGAATACAAAAGTATTCTCTGCTTTTTTATTATGAAAGGACTGCTGGGCTCGAAAGGCGGAAGAAGTAAACAGTCCAGTGGATTGTTTTGCCTTTGTCTTTTTTTATAGATAAATCAAATCGTTTAACACTTTGCCGATATCAGCGTTAATACAAATTGCCCGTTCGACTATTTCATCAGGACAATAGCTTTCGCCGAGGTTAACACAAACATAAAAGGCGTTTTTATTTAATGCAGTCAGTTGCCAGAACGGATATTTTATAATGACAGGCGTATTTGCTCCCACACCTAATTCCAGATATAAAATGTTCTTATTCTTGTTTTTTTCAACAAAGGCGTTATATCGCTGAGCCGTTTTGTGCCAACCCTCGTCCTCAACAAATTTATTATCCGCCCTAAGGTTAGTTGTCATAGGTTTACCGCAAACGGGACAATGAGGAATGAGTTCACTCGGTATCTGCATATTCTTCTGTTCGCTTACCATTTTAAGAATCAGTTCTTGGTTATCATAGGTCTTGTTGTGGCATGGAACTGAACATTGGAACAGGCCGTAGTCGCCTTGTGTATAAAACAGCCTTTCCTTATCAAACCCCGCCTTTTGGAATTGATGATCAACATTTGTTGTGAGGACGAAGTAGTTTTTGTTTTGGATAATCTTCAAGAGGTTATTATATACAGGGATGGGAGCATCAATATAACGGTTATAATAGATATGTCTGCTCCACCAAGCCCAGAATATTTCTTCTGAAGGGAAAGGATAAAAACCGCCTGAGTACATATCGGTTATACCGTATTTTTCGGCAAAGTCAGAAAAGTATTTATAAAAACGTTCTCCCGAATATGTTAATCCCGCCGAGGTGGAAAGCCCTGCTCCCGCGCCGATTATAACAGCGTCGGCATTATTCAGTTTTTCTTTTATTTGTTTGATTTGCTGAGAGTAATTCTCGGTAGATGTTGTAATCGTCAACTTTGAAAACATTAAATATCACCTCGATGTTGTGTTCCTTTTGATATTCTTTTACGGTTTCAACAGCGATCTTCGCCGCTTCTTTCTGTGGAAAACCGAATACGCCCGTGCTGATACAGCAGAAAGCAATACTTTTCACGCCGTTTTCTTCGGCGAGCTTCAAGCAGGATAGGTAACAGCTTTTCAGCAGTTCACAATCCTCCTCGGTTAAATATCCATGCACGATCGGTCCGACGGTATGGATTACATAATTACAAGGCAGATTATAAGCAGGCGTGATTTTAGCCTGTCCTGTCGGTTCGTCATAACCTTGTTTTAGCATTATCGCGTTGCATTCGCGTCGGAGCTGGATTCCTGAAAATGTATGGATAGCGTTGTCGATACAGCCGTGACAGGGTTGAAAACAACCGAGCATCTGTGAGTTGGCGGCGTTGACGATTGCATCGCATTTCAGCGTATTCCTTCTTGGACCGTTTCCAAGTCCGCTATATCCGTGATGCCCTTGCGCCGAGCTTCCTCCTGCAAATAATCGTCTTGGATTCTAAGGAATTCTTCGCTTGTATCTTTCGGCATACGGATATTGAACAGCGAGCGGAGCAAACGCTTTTGATTGTATTCATCCCTCGGAATATTGATTTTTTCTCCGCGTTCGGATAAAAGATAATTAATTAAAAATAATCTTTTTTCTTTCTGTGTCATCACTATCGCCCCTCTTTCAAAAGTGCCCTGCCATTATCATAACGGCAGGGCTTTTAAAAGTCAACAAATTACTTTCTGACAACGCTGATTCTCTGCTGAATATGGCCGCCTTTTTCGATCTCATCGACCATAGCGATAGCATAGTCAGCGTATGAGATAATGCTCTCGCCGCGCTCGTTGAGGGTGAGTTCTTCGCCCGCGAGGATGTATTCGCCCGTGCGCTCACCGTCAGCCTGATAATCGCCTGCGGGAGAGATATAAGTCCACTTAATGTCCTTACGCTCTCTGAGCTTTTCAAGAGCCGCTGCCATCGCCGCCGCGAGAGGCTTAAAAGCGTCGGGAAAGTCAGGTGTGTCGGATACCTGCATCGTGTGTTCGGGATTGACGTAGAGGCTGCCCGCGCCGCCTACAACGAGAAGCCTTGTGTCTGTTCCCGAAAGAATGTCGCAAATGTGCATGAGTGAGGTGGTGTGAAGCGGGAAGGTTTCTTCCGTCCAAGCGCCGAAAGCGTCAACCACCGCGTCGAAGTCCTTAACGTCCTCCGCGGTAAGGTCAAACAAATCCTTCTGTACATAAGTCTGCGCCTTTGTGTTGTTCTCTCCTCTGCCGAATGCGGTCACATCAAAGCCTCTCTTAACTGCCTCGTCGATAACCTTATTTGCTGTTCTGCCATTTGCTGCTACTACTGCTAATTTCATGATATTTACCTCCGTAAATTGATTTTGTTTTATTGTAACCTTGCTTGTTACAACAACAATATAACACGGTTTTGCTGTAATGTCAATAGTTACAACGAATTTTTTTAAAAAATAATCCG
>CAJOHT010000059.1:0-6262 GCA_905234305.1 uncultured Ruminococcus sp.
TATAAAAGTTTTTGTTTTTGTCTTGGATTTTTCGCCATTATATCAACCTATAGTCTGTGCCAGCGCGATAATCACGGGCATCGTTATTATTGAAAGTATCGTCGTAACGGATACAAGCCCTACCGAAAGGTCGGCGTCGCGGTTAAACTTCGCCGCGAACATAGTCGTAGTAGCGGCTACGGGAGCAGACGCGGCTATCGTACAGGAAACGATGATATCGGTATCGACAGAGCATAATTTCATTACAAAAAGCGCCGCGCAGGGAATCAGCAGCAGCCTTACAGCCGACACGGCGTATATTCCCAAATCGCACACAGAGTCCTTAAACTTAAATCTCGTAAGATAAAATCCGATTACAAGCATCGGCAAAGGCGTATTCAGTCCCGCTATATACTCAATCGGGCTTAACAGCACTTCGGGCAGCTGAATTTTCAGCAGAAAAAGCAATAAGGCTGCCGAGGCTCCGAGAACCCCAGGGTTAAGTATTATCTTCTTTATGTCGAACCCGACCTTATCTCCGCTCATATCGAGCAGTCCGTAGCTCCATACTATGATATTGAACGAAGCAACAAACACAGTTCCGTAGAAAACGCCCGTATCGCCGAGAATCGCCTGCTGCAGCGGAAGCGACATAAATCCGCAATTGGAAAATACCGCCGCAAATCTCATTACGATCCTTCGGCTTTCGTCCTTGCTCCTGAAAATCAGACGGCATATAATAACTGACAGTATTTGTATCGCAAAAGCGCATAGCGCGCATACCGCGAGATTTAAAAGCAGCTCAGGGCTGAATTTAACCTTTTGAAAGGATTTAACCATAATACAGGGCGTAGCGAGATACAGCACCACGTTCGTAAGGTGCTTGGCTCCGCTTTCGGTAATAAGCACTGTTTTACCGCTTATAAACCCAACGGCTATAAGGATAAACAGCACGGCTACCTGTTCGGCTACAACTACAACATTACTCCACATAAAATACCTTTTCACTGTCCTATTACAGGGACACAATATTTCTATTTTATTATAACAACAATCGTCGGCAATTACAATACCAATGTTGTTACATTTTAAAATTCCCGCTCAACGTATTGTGTTTTTTGCATAAAATAAGGTTTTTTTATTGTGCAATTTGTACAATGTTACAAAGTTTTGAAAATTCGTTGACTTTTAGGAAAACTATAGTATAATACAAAATGTAAACAAAGATATTGCTTACATTGTATAAATCTAAAATAAAAGAATATTTCAGAGGAGGTCATTCAAATGGCAACAACAAAAAAGACTGAAACAAAGACAGAGGCTAAGGCCGCTGAGAAGAAGACTGCTACTAAGGCTGCTGCCAAGACAGCCGAGAAGAAGACTGCTACTAAGGCTGCTGCTAAGACAGCCGAGAAGAAGACAGCTACTAAGACAGCTACTAAGGCTCCCGCTAAGAAGCCTGCCGCTAAGAAGACAACAACTAAGAAGGCTACTGCCGCTAAGGTTGAGGTATTCGTAGAGTTCGGCGGAGTTCAGGTTTCTATCGACGAAGTTGTTAAGAACGTAAAGCTCACTAACGGTAAGGCTGCTAAGGATATCACAGTTTATATCAAGCCCGAAGAGAGCAAGGCTTATTTCGTAGCTGACGGCGAAGAGAAAGAAATGGATGTATTCTTCTGCTAATTATTAAATATATAAGCATTTAAAAAACCGAGCGAATCCCGCTCGGTTTTTTGTTGTTTTTAAGGACTCGTTCCCTACTTTCCACTTACCACTAAAAAAGGAGCCTCCGAAGAAGCTCCTTTTACTTTTAACTATTAACTTTATTATTATACGCAGCCCTGAGCCTTCATAGCCTCGGCAACCTTTAAGAAGCCCGCGATATTCGCGCCTGCCATATAGTTGCCTTCCATACCGTACTCCTTAGCAGCCTCGTCGCAGGATTTGAAGATTTCCTTCATAATGTTATGAAGTCTGTTATCAACATCCTCGAATGTCCATGAAAGACGCTCGGAGTTCTGGCTCATCTCAAGACCAGATACCGCAACGCCGCCTGCGTTAGCAGCCTTAGCGGGACCGTAGAGCATATTATTAGCGAAATAAACCTCGATAGCCTCGGGAGTAGAAGGCATATTAGCGCCTTCAATTACAGCGTAGCAGCCGTTCTCCGCAAGTGCCTTAGCGGAATTCTCGTCAATTTCATTCTGAGTAGCGCAGGGAAGAGCGATGTCGCAGGGAATAGTCCAGATACCGCTGCAGCCTTCCGTATACTTAGCCTCGGGATGTACGTTTACGTACTCCTTAATTCTCTTTCTCTCAACTTCCTTAAGCTGTTTAACTAAAGCGAGGTCGATACCGTTCTCGTCATAGATATAACCGTTAGAATCGGAAAGAGCTACTACCTTAGCGCCAAGCTCGGTAGCCTTCTGAGTAGCATATATAGCAACATTACCAGAACCAGAGATAACAACTGTCTGATCCTTAAAGCTCTTGCCGTTAGCCTTTAAGAGTTCGTCTGTAAAGTAGCATACGCCGTAGCCTGTAGCCTCTGTACGGGCGAGTGAACCGCCGAAGGTAAGTCCCTTACCTGTAAGTACACCTGTAAACTCGTTGCGGATTCTCTTATACTGACCGAACATGTAACCAATTTCACGAGCGCCTGTACCGATATCACCAGCGGGAACGTCGGTATCGGGACCGATATGCTTACAAAGCTCAGTCATAAAGCTCTGGCAGAAACGCATAACCTCTCCGTCGGATTTACCCTTAGGATTGAAGTCGGAACCGCCTTTACCGCCGCCCATAGGAAGCGTGGTCAAGCTGTTCTTGAAAATCTGCTCAAAACCGAGGAACTTAATAATTCCGAGATATACTGAAGGATGAAGTCTTAAACCGCCCTTATACGGACCAATCGCGGAGTTGAACTCAATTCTGAAACCGCGGTTAACCTGAGTTACGCCGTTGTCGTCTACCCAGGGAACACGGAAGATGATCTGTCTTTCGGGTTCAACGATTCTCTCGAAAACGCCTGCCTCAATGAGGTCGGGTCTTTTCTCCGCAACGGGTTCGAGAGACATAAATACCTCTGTTACCGCCTGAATAAACTCAGGCTCGCCCTGATTGCGCTGTTTTACCTTTTCGAGTAAATCCGCTAAATACTGATTCTTTAATGCCATATTGATTTCCTCCATTCTTTATCACGGCGGACTAAATTTTTAACAATTGCCCGCCCCAGCATTTTAACACTTTAATATAATAACATAAGGTTTCTGAAATTGCAAGTTATTTTTTGATAAATTTCAAATTTATCTATTTTTATCAAATTTTAATATATCATTTGCTGGGTTTTCGTTAACTTACTTGCATATTCTTTATATCTAAGTCTGTCTGTATGCACCCTCTTCCCGCCAGCTTTGTAAATGGGGAAGAAAAACCATTGTGTGACTTAATCCTATTGCTAAAGGGGGGCGAAATCGTTACACGCTTGTGTGTCAATTTCAGGGAATATATTGTAAGGCAGAAACGTACTGAGTTCAATTATAATTATAGTATATGCGTACGGTTAGAAGAAGTCGCTGCACTTGTTAAAGAGGAAAAGCTAAGAGGCTGTCACATTAAGACCGAAGGAAAAGGAAACATAGATAGTCCAAAATGTCTGTATAGAAAAAGTTGATTTGGCATGGAAAGTGGTAGAAATCTGTGGTGACTTAGATTACATACAGTTCTATGATTCATACCTTAGACATTTTATAAAAATTGATACTGCCCAAATATCCATATTTGTTGATAAAGTATGGTGTAATGTTAAATTAGACAATGTTTTTTGCCGAAAGCATTATTAAAAAATAACTAAGCAAGCAACGAGGCTGCCGCAGTATTTGCGACAGCCCCAAGTTTCTTATCCTATCAATTTTTGCCTGATTGTAATTATGTCCATATCGCCTATGTTACAGCTGTAGAGGAAGTTTTCGGTGTTTTTATATTCCTTGTTTATGTACTTGAAAAGCTGCTCTATTGCGTCTTTAGGGGTGTAGAGGAAGGGATGATTCCTTATAAGCGTTCCGTCGGGATTTTTAAGATAATCGCTCCATTGCTTCGCCAGTTCATTAAAACGCGGTTTAAGCATTGTACGGCTTATACAGTAATCGAACGCTATGTCGTTTAAATCAACGCCTGCCAGCGAAAGTGCTAAGGCGCTTATTATACCTGTTCTGTCTTTGCCCGCGTTGCAGTTATACTGACACGCTTTATCTGTAACGGCAAGCTCGTGCATAACGTCGTGAACCCAGCCCTTATATATTTCAATCCATTGGATATAGCTTTTGCCCCAGCCCGTAAAATATTTGCTGGGGTCCTCGCCGTTATATTCAAAGCCCGCCGCGTCGGCGCGTCCGAACATCGGCATATGCAGGTATTCAATACCCTCAACATCGCTTAAGCTGCTTTTAAAAACGGTAACGTCCGTATCTCCGCGAAAGTCGAGCGACTTTGTAATTCCGTAATCCTTAAGAAGCTCAATATCGCTTTCGCTAAGCTCGACGGGAGCCTCGCTGCGTACAAATACGCCGTAGTTAGTGACTTTACCGTACTTGGTAGGATAGCCGCCTAAATCGCGGCAATTGCTCATACGCTCAAGCGGGAGTCTTTTATAATATCTCATTTACTCATTTCCCTTAGGCTTATAGCCTTATGGTTCGCACATCTGACACGCCTCAAAGCCGTTTTTGATTAAATCCGCGCGTTTACCTTTATATACCTTTTTGTTTTTAGAACTCATTTTTTCTATCGCCTCACATCCCTGAATATGAAATTTCATACTGTTTATATTGACGATATAAGTTCCCGATTTATTTTTTGATTTTTTAGATTTATTGCCTTTAGTTGAGTATTTGCCCGTTACCTTACCTTTTATTGTTCCGTCGGCACGGTTGTTGCCGTTAGCGTAGGTAATCATAACTCCCGGCTGAACATTATAGCAGTATACGTTAAAGCAAATGCCTTTTCCGTTATCCTCGACAGACCACGCTTCCATTTCAACTCCGTTCGCGAGCAGGTTTTCCCGCTCAAATACGGGAGTTACGCGGTAAAGCACGTGGTTTTTTGTAGAGGTAACGTATTCGGCTACCTTGTTCTCAAACGGAAGCATACCTTCCGTGTTCATATATCTTGTGCCAGTTATCAGATTGCGCTCGTTAGCGTTTTCGCCCGTAAGCTGATACCCGATAAGATGACATCTGTTATAAATCTTTCCGTCGCGGATAAAAGCGTAGTCGCGCTGGACCCAGCCAGTCGGATAAACCGAGTTTATTTTACCGCGTTTTTTTCTCGGCATAAGATCGGTTGAAATATTAGCGTAAGCCGCTTGGCATCTTCCGTATATATCGAGGCGCGAATACTTCTCGAACGATTTTGTACGGGACTTTTCTTTTTCGCTGAAGTTCGGGATATTGTTATTGATTACTACGTAAGGCTTACCCGAATATTCGGGGATGTTCGAGAGAGTATTATCGTCGGGAGAACACGCGCTCAGCGGCGCGATAATACACAGAATTAAAACGATAATAGCTTTCTTCATAGCTGTTCCTCTGCGATTTCAATCATCAGAATATCCTCGATAGGTATTACGGTTTTGTCGGTAAATATTACTTCCTTTTTAAATTCGTCTACGCGTCTTATACTGCCCGAGAAGTTTTCGTATCTGCCGCCCGACTTCTTTTCGTCGGGAATAAAGCGGCATACCCTGACTTCGGGGCGATTTTTTATATTTTTTATAATAAGGTTAAGGTTTTCGTTTAAAAGCGAAAGCTCCTCCTCGCTGAGTTCGTGTTTTTTTGAGGTTTCGCGTGAGGTTTCGTTAATCATCGCGCCGAAGCCCGTGAGCGCCGCGAATGGCATAAACTGCGCCGCGCGGTCGCGGTTCGACATATGAGGACGGGTTTCGGAAATATGACGGGGCATATTAAGTATGTCGTTGTATTTAAAATCGTCCATATCAATTAAAGAAATACTTATTTGTTATCAGGAAGTCAGGTCCCATATTTGTAAATATGGAGCCGCGGTTTTTATCGCTGACGTTATAGCATCCCAGTTTGAGCTTCTTCTGGTGAGCGTATTTAATTAAATCGGCGGACATATCTCCCGTGAATTTAAAGATTACTACCTTAGCGGATTTTGAACCCGCGTAGGTTAAGGAGTCGTAAATCTGAGCGCGGCTTTTCGGCAGGGTTAAAAATCCCGAGCGCAGCTTTACCTTAACGATTCTTTCAAACGCGGATTTATCTCC
>CAJOHT010000059.1:6320-8837 GCA_905234305.1 uncultured Ruminococcus sp.
TTATTTTAGGATCCTTTAGATGAAGGTATAAATTCATTTTCCAGCCTGCTACAGCTTTAACTATCTGGTCGATAGTCGGCAGGTACTGGGTTTTGTAGGAGTCTACGTTAACTCCGACCTTAATAGGATATTTTCTTATTGTAGCCGCGCTCAGGTTTCTTATATCCTCCGAGGAATTGCACATAGTAAGGATACTGTCGTGGCATATAAGGATTTCGCCTGTTTTTGTTTCCCAGAAATCAGCCTCTACCGAGTCATAGCCCGCCTTATAAGCTTCCTCGAATGAGGCTAAGGTGTTTTCGGGAGCGATATCCATACGTCCGCGGTGGCCTGTGATTTCTATATCGCGTGTTTTTATTTTATTCGTGAAACGTGGCTCGTGGTTTATATAAGGACGTACAATGATATTGTAAACCTTGTTTATACTTAAGCCCGATAAGTTTTTGTGGGTTATCGTATAAGAATTGGAATTTATATTCTTAATACGGGTGTAATGTTTTTTATCGGCGTCAAGCTCAACCTTAAGATTATATCCCGAAGCGCTGTTTATCTTAGTCCAGCTTATATCGAGATTCCCTTGGCTCCATTTATAGGAAATCTTAGGCGAGGTGTTCACCTTAATAATATCCGACCATTCGCCCGAATGCTTATTTTTCTTGGCGCGGATCTTTACGGCGTAGGTTTTTCCTGCCTTAAGACCTTTGATTTTATACGTGTTCTTTTTGATGTTTTTATAGGTCTTCTTGACTTTTTTGGAGTTGCTGAGCTTAATCTCGTATTTAACGTTTTTAAGCGAGGAGCTTATAGACCATTTCAGACTTACCGAATTAGTTTTTGATGCGGTTTGAGATATTTCGGTAATTTTTTTAATATCCACGGCGGACGCCGAAAGGATATTAACGCCCGTAGCTAAAATAACTACAGCTAAAATTAATGCGATTTTTCTTTTCATATAAACCCATTCCTTTAAAATTCGGACTTATGCCCTGTGACCGCCTATTTGACCGTTTCGCTCGATAGATGTAGCTCCTTCAAGAAGATTCATTCCCTTAAGCACGGAATTTTTTCCGTAGCGTTTATGGAGATGGATTGTAGTTTCCTGGAGATTCCTTTCGCGCCGAAGCAGAAAATCCTCCCGAGCCTTAGACTCGTAATCGGTGAACAAATCAAGCTGCTCGGCGTTAAGCCTTAAAGACTCCTCGGGGACAGTGTGGTTGGCGGCTATATACATACGCTTGACTAAAAGTTTCTTATCGACAATACGGTCGAAAAGCCTTAGAACAGCGTCTGAAATAAGCCTTGTGGAGGAGGTGAATTTTCCGATATTCTCACTGCTGTGAGCCATTTTAGGCATTTTCCTGCCGTAAATATCGGTTGTTGTTTCGCCTTTGAACCGATTGTCCCTGATATTCAGGATATCGTAGCCTACGGTAAGAACTACCTGATCGGTTAAAAGACGCTTGTCCACCAAGTCGAGAACCAGAAGCTCCGTCATCTCGCGAATTATCAGCTTCGCCTTTTCATAGGTATACGCGGTTGAGAGAACTTGCCCCGAGCTTAACGATTTAGTCTGGGGCACGTAGCTTTTAATATCATCGATTGTACACGCTTCATAACCCCAAGCGTGGTCGATCAACAGCTCCGCGTTTATTCCGAAAAGCTGATAAAGCAGGTTTTCGTTGACTGTAGAGCAGAGGGCTATGTCGCCCATAGTAAACATACCGTAGCGCGCGAGTGTTCTTGAGTAGCCTCTGCCGATTCTCCAGAAATCGGTAATCGGCTTATGGCTCCAAAGGAGCCTGCGGTAGCTTTGCTCGTCAAGCTCGGCTATTCGTGAGCTTCCGTTTTCCGCGGTGATATGTTTAGCTACTATGTCCATAGCTACCTTGCATAGATACAGATTTGTACCGATACCTGCCGTAGCGGTTATTCCTGTTGTTTTCAATATATCCTTAACTATTTTATCAGCAAGTTGGCTCGCGGTCAAGTCATAAAAGCGAAGATATTTCGTAATATCTAAAAAAACTTCGTCAATTGAGTAGACATGAATATCTTCGGGAGCTATATATTTAAGGTAGATTTCAAAAATTCTGTTGCTCATTTTCATATAATGGTACATTCTGGGCGGGGCGGTGATATAATCTACGGCAAGCGCGGGGTTAGCCTTAGCCTCGCTGTCGAATTGAGTTTTACCCGTGAGCTTTCGCCCGATTATTTTATCGGTACGGAGAGCGTTTACTTCTTTTACCTTTTGAATAACCTCGAAAAGCCTCGAGCGTCCCGAAATCCCGTACGATTTAAGCGCGGGGGATACGGCGAGGCATATTGTTTTTTCGGTTCGAGTTAAATCCGCCACAACGAGATAGGCGTCGAGCGGGTCGATTCCGCGTTCTACGCATTCTACCGAAGCGTAAAAGGATTTTAAATCTATCGATAGGTATTTTCTCTTTTCGCTCATAATCCCGCCTCCCCTAGAACGTACGTTTATAATAGCACAGATGTTCTAGAAAGTCAATG
>CAJOHT010000059.1:8851-13293 GCA_905234305.1 uncultured Ruminococcus sp.
TAATCCAATGCCGTCTAATATTATTTTAATAATTTTATAAGGTCCTTAAGCCATGCGTCGCACGGTTCATCGATAGGAGCTATATTGGTTCTTTTTTGAGCGAAGGATTCGACAACAGCTTTAAGCCATTTATACCCGAGTTCGTTTTTAGTTTTTTCGGATAAATCTTTGAGTTTGAAATCAACCCATTCCGAAAATGAGAAAAGATAAATCTCACATGAAGTTGCAAGTTCTATATCCTCGATTCTGCGCAAAATATCTTTTCGCCTGTCAACTTCGCAATCTGCAACAAATCCCACAATTCTGACTTCGGGATTATTACGAAGTTTATCGTTTAGTTCTTCAAGCTCATCTCTAAGATACGGTTTTCCGTATTTAGCGTCCCACGCCTCTATAATAGTTTTTCCTTCTGTAAGCTCTATATCTCCTACATTTCCGTGTTTTTTATTCGCTGACCTCATTTGGGATATAGGTACAACTTCAGCTTCTCCTAGTAAATAACATTCATCCATAGCCTGAAATAATCCGTGCATTACAACTTCAAAAGCGCGTGCGGAATACTCGGTGGTATTGAAAAATTCGGTTAAAAGCGCCTGGATTTGTGATAGTCCTGTATGTTTATATCGTTGTGCGATTTGACAAGCGCTGTCAGCAAGTTCGTTAAATAAATCGGAACGATTTTTAAGCAGCGACATTAAATAGCAAAGTCCCGACTCTGGTGGTAATGTTTCTGACTCCAGAGCGTCTACAATTGCAATCCAATCGTTAAAAGATCCACGCATCTCCGCTTTATACATTTTAGAGTAAGGATAATTCTCGGCAAGAGAGCGAGTCATCATAATACCGTATTTATTTATATTTAACAACCCGTATTTTCTAAGAAAAGGAGTGTTGTAATGTGAGTCAAGGGATCTCATAGATATACCGTTGACCCAGGAAAAAGAGCCGCGTCTTGTTGTCCCTTTATGAAGTCTTATACATTGTTTCGGAGCAATGCTTTTAATGGTAAGCTGAAGAAAAGCAAGCCCGACAAGCGCGCGTCCGACTTCGCTCGTAATTCCGTTTACCATATTTCTAAGAAGAATTTGATTTTCTTCATTTAAGTCAGTAAAATCAGAGCTTTTAAGGTCGTATATTTTTTTATCAAGATATCCGTTTTCAAGAACTTTATTTATATACGCGTATCGTTTTCGAGTTTCTGGATTCTGTAAACCTTCATAATAGATTTCTTTTTCGGTTTCTTGATAAAGTTCACTTCGGTCTTTATAAACTTCAAGATGGTCTTCCAGTTTATTAATAAACATCTTAATTCCTCTCTGTCATAGCCTTTTCCGTAATTGAACGCTTAAATGTGTGAGGGTTGGAAACGCATAGGGGATAAGCCATTCCCCTTCATTTATTTGCGGGTTAGTTGAATTATTACGTATCTCGTAACCTATATTTTTAAAATGTTGTGCCGTATCCATCACCTGTGAAGCCGAGAGTTTCCATTCAGCGGCGAGTTCTTCCGTATCTATAATTCGTGCAATACAGTTTCCTTCAACTACGTTTTTCAGAACTTCTTCGAATGGTGTATTTCTGTTTGTAATATATTTACACTTTAGCTTAGGCGGATATTTATAATACCCGTTTAATTGAACTAAATCAGCTTTAATATTATTGCGGATAAGTTCGCGTTCAAAGACTTTCCAAGCTGTGGTAAAAGCGGTTTCTTTTTCGGATTTAATATGTAATTCTACAGAGTCAGCGTTTAAAACCCATTTATTATCTGAGGCGTTTATAATAACAGTCGCCTCTGAGTTAGAGTTTTTGCTATTATCCGTTACAATAATTTCTAATTTTTTCTCCCAGATTACCTCAATTCTAAACTCTGAATTAAATTTATCCGCTTCGATAAGTTTGAAATCGGAGCCAAGATAACAATAAAATGAGTAAGAATCAGGTAACGGATTTTTTTTAGTTTTAATGGTTTCAATAGCGTCAGCAGCTTTTTTTCGGTATATTTCAGTTAACTGTCTTTTCCTTTTCCGAAATGTAAGCTGTTCATTTGCTTCAAGAAGTGGCAGTTCAAAAGGAAAAACAGTGCCGAAAACCTGCTGCCTTATAGCGATTGCTAAAATTCGTGCCAATTGCGGCGGCACTGAGTTTCCGATTTGCTTGACCGCAGTTTGTTTATTGCCGCTGATACTGTAATTGTCGGGGAACGTTTGGAGCCTTTTGTATTCCTCGAGAGTAAAAAATCTGTTGTCCCAATGCAAAGGTCCTGTATAAGCGCCGCCTGACGCTTTTATGGTGCGTACAGGCGTATCAGGGTCGGCTTTATAAAGAAAATCAGAAAACTTTGATCTCCATGCGAAAATCGGGTTAGGATGCCCCATTTTTTCTGTATAAAAACTGTAGTTCAGTCCCGGAGGAATATCGTCGAGTAAGGGGGCAAATCTTCCGCTTAATCTGTTGGATTCGATTGGTTCGGATTTTATAACACCTTTAATAGCGGTTGAAGGGATGTAAAAAGGAGCAGCGTCGGGAGAATCGGGTCCGTGTGTTGGACGCGGGAATTTGAATTCTCCGTTTTTTAATCCTACAATAATAACTCTTTCACGGTGTTGCGGAACGCCGTAATCGGCGGCGTCAAGTATACGATAGAAAAGTTTGTAGCCTGCTTTTGAAAATTCCTTGGTAATTTTACGCCAATTTTCACCGCCTTGCGCTCCGATAATTCCGTAAACGTTTTCAAACAAAAAACCTTTTGGGGAGATTTCTTTTAATAACCTGACATATTCTTTGAAAAGCATACCCCGCGAATCGGTTGTACCGAGTACGCCGTTTGCTCTTCTTCCTGCCGCACTGAAAGTCTGGCACGGCGGTCCGCCGATAATAAAGTCTATATTTTTTAAATTTTTTCCTGAAAATTCCCGAATATCAATACAAATAACCTTTGAGTCAGAAAATGTTTTGCCTGTGCCTGAGTTTAATTCCAATGTTTCACAGAATTTTTTTTCGAGTTCAACGGAATTAACGATTTGAAAACCTGCGTCAGCAAAGCCTATATCGAGTCCACCAGCGCCTGAAAACAAACTTAAAGTTCGTATTGGAGCTATTTCGTTTATGTTAATCCATTGTGACATAGCTTCGCCGAACCTGTCCGTCCATGCAGGCGTATTATTTTCGCAACAGAGAGTGCTGCATATTTGATTAAAACTATTGTCAGCATCATTTGCCGAAAATAAAGATAACTGTTGCATATACATCCTTTATAGTTTTAGATAGTAGTAGTTTTCAGTAGTCGGTTTATAGTAAATATAAAAACATAGGTTAGGTACTAGATAGGTAATAGGTATTAGGTATTAGTCGTACGCAGAACGTTTCACAAGTATCCAAAACTTCATAGAGGCTTTAACGTACTGGGGATATGGATTTAAGATAGGAACGTTCACGCTTAACGCGGATATTTAAAACTCGCGCATAGGGTTGTAGCATACTCCGCCGTAGCGGCATTCAAAATGCAGGTGAGGTCCCGTAGACCAGCCTGTTGTGCCTACATAGCCTATAGTCTGGCCTCTTTTAACTTTAGCGCCTGTAGTAACTACCGCGTCCGAAAGATGTCCGTAGAGTGTCTGCTTGCCGTTTCCGTGGTCGATTTGTACAAAGTTGCCGTAGCCTCCTCCGCAGCCGCAGGAGCCTGATTTTCCCCAGTTGTGGATACAGGTGTTGTTGCTGGAGGTAACAGTGCCGTCAAAGGTCGCTACAACTCTGGCGCCTAAGATACCGTCGCCCGTTATGTCGATACCCTTATGGGTATAACCTCTGTCCTCGCCGAAGGGAGAGATAACGTAGTAATAACTCGGTACAGGCCACGTAAAGCCCGAACGGCTGATATGAAGCGCGCCTGATGAGCCCGAACCTGTGCCAGTGCCTCCGCGTGTATAAGCGGCGCGCTGCTGGTAGGTTTTCTGAACGTCATATAATTTTTTCAGGATATCTTCGTTTTCTTTAAGAGTTTTAGAGAGCTTGCTTTGTTTATCGTTCAGGATTTTTTCGGATTTAAGGCGTTTATTCTTTGTTTTTGTAAGAGCTTTTTTCTCGGTGGAAATAACGTCGAGCTTAGCGCGGATTTTATTAATAAGATTTTCGTCATAAGTAGAGAGCGTTTTAACAAGCTCGACCTTATCGATAAAATCTGTAAAATCTTTAGCGCCAAGTATGATTTCCAGCGACGAGATATCGCCCGCCATATAAATAGCGCGAAGACGTTTTTTCAGCGCCTCAAACTGGGTTTCAATCTGCTTTTTACCAGTTTTAATAGCCTTTTCTTTTTGGTAAATCTTTTTGTTCAGCTTTTCGATTTGAGCGTGTGAGGCTTTTATCTGCTTGCCGATAACTTCGATTTGACCTGTGAGAGCAGCGCTGTACTGCTCTTTTTCCTGAATACGGGCTCTTGT
>CAJOHT010000060.1:0-6260 GCA_905234305.1 uncultured Ruminococcus sp.
ACGAGGAGCAGCTTAAGGACGACAGCGAAAAGCTCGCCCGTAAGATTATCTCCCTTTCGATCCAGCGCTTAGCCGCTGAACAGGTATCCGAGGCTACGGTTTCGGTTGTAGCTCTTCCCAATGACGAAATGAAGGGAAGAATTATCGGCCGCGAAGGCCGCAATATCCGCGCTATTGAAAACGCTACAGGCGTGGATCTTATAATCGTCGATACTCCCGAAGCAATCACGCTTTCGAGCTTTGAGCCCGTAAGACGTGAAATCGCGAGAGTCGCTCTCGAAAAACTTATTTCCGACGGACGTATCCATCCCGCGAGAATTGAGGAAATGATTGATAAAGCTCGCCGTGAGGTCAACTCGAAAATCAAGCAGGCGGGAGAAAGAGCGGTACTCGATATCGGAGCGCGCGGTATTCATCCCGAGCTTGTTAAACTGCTCGGTAAGCTCCGTTACCGTACAAGCTACGGTCAGAACGTTCTCGACCACAGCTTAGAGGTCGCTTATATTTCGGGAATGATAGCTTCCGAACTCGGTATGGATCCGACAGTCGCTAAACGCGCGGGACTCTTACACGATATAGGTAAGGCGTTAGACCACGAAATGGAAGGAAGCCACGTTGAACTCGGCGTTGAGGCGGCGCGTAAGTATAAGGAAAGCGACGCTGTTATCCACGCTATCCAGGCTCACCACGGCGACATTGAGGCTAAGACGGTTGTCGCCTGTATCGTACAGGCAGCCGACGCTATCTCGGCGGCACGTCCCGGCGCCAGACGCGAAAATCTTGAAAATTATATTAAACGACTCCAGAAACTCGAGGAGGTCGCGTCCTCATTCAAGGGCGTTGAAAACTCCTACGCTATCCAGGCGGGCAGAGAGATCCGTATTATGGTTAAGCCCGAGGTTGTTAAGGACGAGCGTATGATTCCGCTCGCTAGAGAAATCTGTAAGAAAATCGAGGAAGACCTCGAATATCCCGGTCAGATCAAGGTTAATATTATCCGCGAAGCGAGAGCCGTTGAATTTGCTAAATAACTTTAAAAAGCCTGCTGTTAACGCAGGCTTTTTTAGCAGTCGGTAAACAGTAGTCAGTATGCGGTTGATATTTTAAGTGAAACCTAGTATAATGTATATTGTATATACAATATGGAGGATAATATGGAACTTAAACTCGGAGATAAACTCGAGATGAAAAAGCCTCATCCCTGCGGGAATAAGGTTTTTACGCTTTTAAGAATCGGAATGGATTTTAAAATCCGCTGTGAAGCCTGCGGACACGAGATTATGGCTCCGAGAAAGAAGATAGAGAAGAATATAAAGAAGGTTTTACGGTAATGTTTGAGAGAATAGAGATTTTTGATAAACGCTACAGCGAACTGAATAAAAAGATTTACGAGCCGAGTATCGCCGCTGACGTGGAGGAATACCAGAAGATTATGAAGGAAATCCGCGAGCTTGAGCCTATAGTAATGAAGTACAGGGAGTATAAAGAGGCTTTGGCGGCTATTGACGAGAGCCTTGAGATTCTCGGCGACTCCTCTATGGACGCTGAGATGAAGGAGCTTGCTCAGGCTGAACTCGACGAGGCTAAAAAGAATGTCGAGGAGCTTTCCGACGAGCTTAAAATCCTGCTTTTGCCTAAAGACCCTAACGATGACCGCAACGTAATCGTGGAGATCCGCGGTGGAGCTGGCGGCGAGGAAAGCGCTCTGTTTTCAGCCGTACTCTACCGAATGTATACTATGTACGCCGAAACTAAGGGCTTTAAGACGGAGATAGTTAACGTTAACGAAACCGAACTCGGCGGGTTTAAGGAAATTTCATTTATGATAAACGGCGACGGCGCGTACAGCCGCTTTAAATACGAGAGCGGAGTCCACCGTGTGCAGCGTGTCCCCGAGACTGAAAGCCAGGGACGTATCCATACCTCGACCACTACCGTCGCGGTTTTGCCCGAGGCTGACGAGGTCGAAATGGAAATCAATCCAAAGGATTTAAAGATAGATACATTCCGAAGTTCTGGAGCTGGCGGTCAGCATATTAATAAAACCTCGTCCGCGATAAGGATTACCCATCTTCCGACGGGTATGGTTGTGGAATGTCAGGACGAGCGAAGCCAGTATAAAAACAAGGATAAGGCTATGAAGGTGCTTAAGTCCCGTCTGCTTCAACAGAAGCAGGAGGCTCAGGACAGCGCTATCTCTGCTGAAAGGAAATCTCAGGTCGGAAGCGGCGACCGCAGCGAGCGTATACGTACCTATAACTATCCCCAGGGACGCTTGACCGACCATAGGATCGGGCTGACGCTCTATAAGCTGGAGGATATTTTGAACGGCGATTTAGACGAGGTTATCGACGCTCTTACCGCCGCCGACAGAGCCGAAAAGCTCAAGGAAAGTATGGAAAGCTGATTAGATGAATACATTATTACTGAAGAATAATGATGAAGATGTTTTAAAAGCGGGAAAAATTTTAGCCGATGGCGGACTCGTTGCCATACCGACGGAAACCGTCTACGGGCTGGCGGCGAACGCTCTCGACGGTAACGCCGTTAAAAGGATTTTTGAGGCTAAGGGCAGACCTGCGGACAATCCGCTGATTGTGCATATCGCGGATTTTAAAGATATAGAGCGCTTTGAGCTTGTATCTGAAATTCCCGAAAAAGCGAAACTGCTCGCCCGAAAATTCTGGAGCGGTCCGCTGACTATTATTATGCCTAAGGGCAGGGGAGTTCCCGACGAGGTAAGCGCGGGACTCAGCACCGTAGCGGTACGCTTCCCGTCCCATAAAACCGCGCAGGCGGTTATAAAAGCAGCGGGAGTTCCTTTAGCTGCGCCCTCGGCGAATATTTCAGGCTCGCCGAGTCCGACAAAAGCGGAACACGTTACAGCCGATTTGAGCGGGAGAATTGACGCGATAATTGACGGCGGGGAATGTAAGGTAGGACTTGAAAGTACAGTGCTGACTTTAGCTGAGGAAAAACCGAGGCTCTTAAGACCTGGCGGGATAACTGCCGAGGAAATAGAGAGCGTAATAGGTGAAATCGAGATTGACGACGCTGTATTGTATCAGCTTAAAAGTGGAGAAAAAGCCGCTTCCCCTGGAATGAAGTATAAGCATTACTCGCCTAAAGCCGAGGTGATACTCGTGGTCGGTACAGATAGGGAATACATAGATTTTGTAAATTCAAACTCCGATATAACCGTTGCGGCGCTTTGTTATGACGGCGACGAAAAGGAGCTTAAGGTAAAATGCCTGACGCTCGGAGCTAAGGACGATTTTAAAAAGCAGGCGCATGAGCTTTTTGATAAGCTCAGGGAGATTGACCGCCTGCCCGAAATAAAAAAAGTCTACGCCCGATGTCCAAAACCCGACGGCGTCGGAATGGCAGTGTATAACCGCCTGATAAGAGCGGCGGGGTTCGAGGTGATTGAGCTTGAGAAATTATAAGCTGGTCGGTTTAACGGGCGGAACAGGCTCGGGAAAAAGTATAGTCCGAGAGGTGTTTTCGGAAAACGGATACAGAATTATCGACGCGGATACTTTGGCGCGTAAGGCGGTTGAGAGCCGTATTGTAATCGGCAGTATTCTTTCGGAATTCGGGGATGACCTTATGACGGCTGACGGCTTAAACCGCAGGGAGCTTGCGAATCGCGCCTTTAAGGACAGCGAAAGCGTAAAAAAGCTCAACAATATTACGCATCCGCGTATCACCCAGCTTTTTATAGAGGAGCTTAAATCGCTTGTCGATTTGGGAGAAAAGAAGATTCTTTTCGACGCTCCTCAGCTTTTTGAGGCGGGACTTGTAATTGTTTGCGACTGTACCGTAGCTGTTTTAGCTGATTATGAGCTGAGGCTTGAGCGTATTATTAAACGCGATAGTATTTCGGCAAGCGAAGCGGAAAAACGTTTAAAAATACAGTTTCCCGACAGTTTTTTCAGAGAAAACTGCGATTTTTATATAGAGAATAATAATTCTGAAAAAGAATTAAAAAAGAAGGCATCGGAACTTGTTTCCCGAATCTGAGGTGCGTTGTGGCTAAGCGAAGATACAGACAGACTCATTATTTCAGAAATTTTATAATCTTCCTGTTTGTAATTGCGATAATCGGCGGGGGAGTCTGGCTCCTTGTAAAAAATTTCGGGAAAGCCCAGAATATGCTTGGAAAAAGCATTTATCCGATTAAGTATACCGAGTATGTCGATAAGGCGAGCGAGGATTACGATTTGGATAAAGCGCTTATCTACGCCGTTATCCGAACGGAGTCAAAGTTTAACCCCGATTGCGAAAGCCGCGCGGGAGCCGTTGGGCTTATGCAGCTTATGCCCGAAAGTTTCCGCTGGGTCCAGAAGCTCAGGGGAACGTCGCTGAGCGACGAGGAGTTATTCGACCCTGCTGTGAATATTGATTACGGATGCTATTTGCTGAAGTATTTTATGAAGCATTACGGCGATGAGAGGTGCGCGATAGCGGCATACAACGCGGGTTTTGTTGTCAGCGGATGGCTAAAGGACAGCCGTTACAGCGATGACGGAAAAACGCTAAAAAAAATACCCTACGCCGAAACCTCAAAATATGTTGATAAGGTTGAACACGCTAAGGATATGTATAATAAATTGTATTTCTGACAGAATTATAAATGGAGGTAAAAACTATGGCAGAAGAAAAGAATATGACTAAAGAGCTTAAGGAGAAGCTGTTTATTTCGTCCAAGCCCGCTGTTTGTACGGTAGCTGAGGACGAATTAGCCGAGGCGGATAAATTCTGCGAGGCTTATAAGGAGTTTCTCGATAATTCTCCCGTTGAGCGCGAGGCGGTTGAGTATTCGCTGAAAATCGCTAAAGAAAACGGCTTTGAGGAATTTGAGGCTGATAAAAAATATAACGCCGGGGACAGGATTTACTATATTAACCGCGGTAAGGCTATCGCTCTCGCGGTAATCGGTAAAAACGGTACCAAGAACGGCGTAAGGCTTTCAATCGCGCATATCGATTCTCCGAGAGTCGACTTAAAACCTAATCCGCTTTATGAGGATAATAACCTTGCGTATTTTAAAACCCATTATTACGGCGGAATTAAAAAGTACCAGTGGACTGTAATGCCATTAGCGCTTCACGGAACTGTAGTTAAGCTCGACGGCACTAAGGTTGATATAACTGTCGGCGTTGACGAAAACGAGCCTTGCTTCTGTATTACGGATCTGCTTCCGCATTTAGCCCGTGAGCAGGCTCAGAAGAAGATGGCTCAGGCTATAGACGGCGAGAACCTTAACGTGCTTATCGGCTCAAGACCGCTACGAACCGACGATGAGGAAGGCGAGCTTGTCAAGCTGAATGTTATGAAGATATTAAACGAGAAGTACGGTATAGTTGAGAGCGATTTCCTCTCGGCGGAGTTGTGCCTTGTACCGGCTCAGAAGACCCGTGACGTAGGCTTTGACCGCAGCTTGATCGGCGGTTACGGCCACGACGATAAGGTATGCGCGTATCCCGCGCTTATGGCGGCGGTTAATACCGAGATTCCCGAAGCTACCTGTATTACTTATCTTACCGATAAGGAGGAAACGGGTTCCGACGGCAATACGGGTATGCAGAGCGATTTCCTGAGATATTTTATTTACGACTTAGCTAAGGCTGACGGCGAGGAAGGTTATAGAGTTCTTTCTAAGAGCAAATGCCTGTCCGCCGACGTTAACGCGGCGTTCGACCCGATTTACGCGAGCGCTTACGAGGCTAAAAACGCGAGCTATATTAACGCGGGCGTAATTATCTCTAAGTATACGGGCCACGGCGGTAAGTACGATACCTCCGATGCTTCTGCCGAGTATATGGGCGAGATTCGCTCGATGCTCGAGAAAAACGGTATAATCTGGCAGGTAGGCGAACTCGGCAAGGTTGATATCGGCGGCGGCGGTACTATAGCTAAGTACGTTGCCAATATGAATGTCGATGTCGTAGATTTAGGCGTTGCGGTGCTTTCGATGCACGCTCCGTTCGAGATAATCAGTAAGCTGGATGTATACGAAGCGTACCGCGCTTTCTATGCTTTTTACAATAATATGTAAAAAACGCTTGCATTTTTCTTAATAAAGTGTTATTATATACGGGCGGAAAATATTCCGCTCTGAAATGCGCCGGTAGCTCAGCTGGATAGAGTGCGCGGCTACGAACCGCGAGATCGGGGGTTCGAGTCCCTTCCGGCGTGCCAGGAAAGACGAGGCAGTCCAATGGACTGCCTCGCTTTCTTTATAGCACGCCGAAAAG
>CAJOHT010000060.1:6292-8626 GCA_905234305.1 uncultured Ruminococcus sp.
GTCCAATGGACTGCCTCGCTTTCTTTATAGCACGCCGAAAAGGGGCTCGAAGCCGAGCGTTAAAAAAACGTTCCGGGGGAACGTTTTTAGCGAGGAGCGTTTATAAACGTTTTAGCTATGCTACACGTCCCAAGGTTCGAGATGGAAGTTCTCTCATAGATGAATATACTTCCGGCGTGCCAGGAAAGACGAGGCAGTCCAATGGACTGCCTCGCTTTCTTTATAGCACGCCGAAAAGGGGCTCGAAGCCGAGCGACCGACGAAGTCGGGAGAATCCAATTCGCAACGCGTTATTACGTGTCATCCTGAGCTTGTCGAAGGATCTTAACGGATAAAGATTCTTCGACTCCGCTTACGCTCCGCTCAGAATGACAAAGTGCCTCCGCTTACGCTACGCTCAGAATGACAGCGGTATCGGCAGCCTCTGCTCGGGGCTCTGCGGAGATAATCCCTTACTTTTACGAACATGAATAAAAACCACCTGTTCACAACGAACAGGTGGTTACAGACTGTAGAAAAACTCGGAATTCGTGAGAGTGGATTCCGAGTTTGCTGTATTTGTAGATAAATTTTTTAAATCTTGTTGAAAAATGAGAAGAAAAAGGAGCTCCTTTAGTTAATTTCAAAATAAAAATCACGGACTCAACTATAACTTGCGCCTGCGCAAAATTACATAATTATAACCTGTGCAAAAAGGAGCAATTATCCGTTATGTAGATAGATAGACCGATTTTTAAAGTTCCATCTTATCGTAAATATAATTATTTATAACATGTTTTTGCAAAAAATACTCACCAAACATTACTGCTTATATTTATGCACTATGCACATATAATAAGGTTCCTAATAAAACCGCGGGCGTTTTTCTTGCCAAATCGTGTATATTCATTTATAATATTTTTATAATGCGTTAAGCAGGGGGGATAATATGAAACTTCTGGAAAAGGGCGAAAAGAAGGTTGAGTATTTAGAGCTGATTTACGACCTGATTTTTGTGTATATGTTTGGCAAAACAAATACGCTTATCCATAATTTTGAAAACGGTTTCGTTAACCCTTACGCGTTTTTGAATTACGCGGTCTGTACGCTGGCGATTATACAGATTTGGAATTTTACAACCTTTTATGTAAATATGTACGGCCGAAAGGGCGTCCGCGACCATATCTTTTTGTTTATCAATATGTACCTGCTTTATTTTGTCGCTCAAAGTACAAGGGCGGAGTGGCAGGCGACCAGACCCAGTACCATATCGCGTGGGGATTGATTCTCGTAAACATCGGCGTTCAGTATTTTATTGAGCTTCGCAATCATAAAAATGACGAGTGGCACAGGGGTTTTATAAAGCGTATGGGCTCAGTCCTGATTTTTGAGGCGGCTTTTGTTTTCGCGGCGGCTGTTCCTGACCGGACCTTGGGATTTGTTTGTTCCTGTCTCGCTATTGTTATCGGTATTGTTTTTACGGTTATTATAAAAAGAAACAGCGTCGGCGCTCATATCGACTTCGCGCATCTTAGCGAGAGGGTAATGCTGTTTGTCGTATTTACTTTCGGCGAGATGATTATAGCCGTAGCGTCCTATTTTACGGGCGACGGCAGTTTTAATCTTAATACAATATACTTCTCTTTAATGGCGTTTTTAATTGTTGTGGGGTTGTTTTTGAGCTACGGTTTAGTTTACGACCATTTCATAAACCGCGAGGGAAAGTATAACGGAATGATATATATGGCGCTTCATATTTTTATTATCTTCTTTTTGAACAACATTACCGCCTCGCTGGAATTTATGCGCGAGGAAGATGTAGCGGTATTGCCGAAGATGATATTTTTGATATGCTCTATCATAGGGTATTTTCTGTTCCTGTTTTCGCTTAAAGGGTATGTTAAGAACTGCGACAAGGTGCCGAAATCGACGCTTGCGGTTATGGTTGCGGTTACGGCGTTGTTTGCTGTTGTGATGATACTGCTGAGAGAGTTTATGAAGGTAAATATCTTTTTGACAGTGATTTATATGTTTATTATGGTTTTGATACTGCTCAGGGCAAAAAGACTAAATAAAAAAATGACCGTATCGGATTAGTGCCCGATACGGTTTTACGTTTATGAATTATTTTTCGGGAATGCCGTATTTTTCGATTACGTAGTCCATATCCTTATCACCCCTGCCCGAGAGGTTGATAAGCACGGAGCCGTGTTCCAGCTTCTGAGCCAGCTTCATACCGAAGGCTATAGCGTGGGAGCTTTCGATAGCGGGGATTATTCCCTCTAAACGCGAAAGTTTATAGAACGCGTCGATCGTTTCGTTATCGTCGATTACGTCGTATTTGCCCCTGCCGAT
>CAJOHT010000061.1 GCA_905234305.1 uncultured Ruminococcus sp.
TCTAAAAAAATATAAGATTTCTTACAAGAAATTAGCGGAAATCAATTATTCCGATAACGGTATGATATACTCAATCAGCGCTAATACCGTTAATATCAACAGAATCAAATCAGATATTACCACGGAAATTCAAAATGAACTGGACAAGAATAAAATTTACTCATTTTCATTACCTTTAGGGACGTTTACGGATATAACGCTGCTTAGTACGTTAGGACCTGATATAATTATTTCATTTGCGTTAACAGGCTCTGTCAACTGCAAGCTCATCAGTACATTTGAAAGCGCGGGAGTAAATCAAACCATACATCATATAAAACTTATCGCGAAAACAAAGGTTATTTCCATAAGTCCCGAATACAGCGAGGAGTTCAATTTTAAAACGGATTATGAGATTGCTCAAACCGTAATTGTTGGTGAAATTCCTTCAACATACGCAGATATTGTGAGATAATATAAGGGCTAACACAAAATATAGAAATTTTTAGCACAAAATCTATTGTAATATTATAGAGTTTGTGCTATAATTTTTAAGATATTGATTAGATTGGGGTAATTTGTTTTGGAAGAAAAATACAGTTCATTAAATGACTTTAATAATTCCCAAAGTGAATACCTTGATCTTATATTTGAGATAATGGAAAAACGTAAACGTTCCGATAAGCCTGTAGCATATATTCGTACATACGGCTGTCAGCAAAATGTTGCTGACGGTGAACGGATTAAAGGTATGCTTTATAAGGCGGGATTTGAATTTGATGACAAGCCTGATAACGCCGACATTATCATTTTTAATACCTGCGCTGTACGTGAGCATGCCGAGGACAGGGTTTTCGGAAATGTCGGCGCTTTAAAAAATCTTAAAAGAAAATACCCGAATACTTTAATTGCTTTATGCGGCTGTATGATGGAGCAAAAGCATATTGCCGACAGAATGTATAAGAGCTTTCCGTATGTAGGGCTTGTATTCGGAACCCACGCGCTTCATATTTTCCCCGAGCTTTTGTACCGAGCTTTATCAAGCGGCAAGCGCGTGTATATGCGTGATAATGACGACAGCCTTATTCATGAGGGAATTCCAGTTAAACGCGATGGGAGATTTAAGGGTTGGCTTCCGATTATGTACGGTTGCAATAATTTCTGCACTTATTGTATCGTTCCGTATGTAAGGGGAAGAGAGCGCAGCCGTGAAAAGGATATTATTCTTTCTGAAGCTAAAGATATGATTAACAGCGGTTATAAGGATATTACTCTTTTAGGTCAGAATGTTAATTCCTACGGAAAAAATCTAAAGAACGGTGTAAGTTTTTCCGAGCTTATAAGAGAGATTGACTCTTTTGACGGAGATTATTGGCTCAGGTTTATGACTTCCCATCCTAAGGATTGTACTAAAGAGCTTATTGATACTATAGCTGACTCAAAGCATATCAGTAAACATCTTCATCTTCCTTTCCAGTCAGGTTCAAGCAGAATACTTAAGCTGATGAACCGCCATTATGACAGGCAAAAGTACCTTGAAATCGTGAATTACGCTAAGAATAAAATAGAAGACGTATCGCTTACCAGTGACGTTATAGTAGGCTTTCCCGGAGAAACCTACGAGGATTTTAAAGAAACGCTGTCTTTAATAAAGGAAGTAGAATTCACTTCGCTGTTTACATTTATCTATTCTCCCAGAGTCGGTACTCCCGCGGCTTCAATGAACGATCCCGTATCTGCCGAGGAAAAATCAAAATGGTTTCAGGAGCTTTTGGATGTTCAGGAGGAAATCGCCTCAAAGCGCTGTAAGGCTATGGTAGGTACTACCCAGAAAGTGTTAGTGGAATCCGAAAAAGGAAAAGACGGAATACTTAATTGCCGTACCTCGGGAAACATTATTGTAGAAGTAAAGGGTTCCGATGAATATATAGGAACTTTTCAAAATGTAAAAGTTACCGAGTCAGGTAATTGGATTTTAAGAGGTAATTTAATAAAGGAGTAAAATATGGATTTAATTAAAAAAACAAGAGAGCTTGGAAAACTCATCCAGCAGGAAGAGTCTTATATAAAAATGAAATCCGCCGAGAAAAACGCGGACGCTGATACAGAACTCCAGGAGTTAATTAAGGAGTTTAATTTAAAACGTCTTAGTATTAATGTTGAAACTCAAAAAGTTGATAAAGACGGCGAAAAAATCGCTAGATTGAATAAGGAAATGCAAAGCATTTATGCTGATATTATGGCTAACGAGAATATGAAGTCTTATAATGAGGCTAAACAGGAATTTGACCAAATCACGGGACGAGTTTTGACTATTCTTCAAAATTCAATAGCGGGAGAAGATCCTGAAACAACCGATGTTTCAGACTCCTGTACGGGAAGCTGTTCTACCTGCGGAGGCTGCGGTTAACAGCATTTACAATTTTTAATGAAAGGAGTGAGTTTATTGGATAAACTATCGCCGATGATGCAGCAGTATTTAAAAATTAAAGATGAAAATAAAGACAGTATACTATTTTTTAGACTCGGTGATTTCTACGAAATGTTCTTTGAAGACGCTAAACTTGCGTCAAAGGAGCTTGAACTCACTCTTACTGGAAGAGATTGCGGGCTTAAGGAACGCGCTCCGATGTGCGGTGTACCGTATCATAGCTGCGAGTCTTATATCGCCCGTCTTGTACAAAAAGGTTATAAGGTAGCTATCTGTGAACAGATGGAAGATCCCGCTAAGGCTAAATCAATTGTCCAGAGGGATATTGTACGAGTTGTAACTCCAGGTACTGTTATTGAAAGCAGTATGCTTGATGAAAGCCGAAACAACTATATTTCCTGTGTTTATTCCGAAAACAAAAATGTTGCGATGTGTTTTTGTGATATTTCTACAGGAGAATTATATGTCACAAGTTTCAGCGGTAAAGACTGCGTAGAGAAAATCAAAAGCCAGCTTACGGGTTATAATCCCCGCGAACTTCTTATCGGCGGAGATATAGTTAACTTTACCGAGCTTTCTTCTTTTATAAAGGATAAGCTGTCTACTGCGGTAGAAATGCTTCCTGATGATGATTTTGCTTATATTACGTGTGACGGCATAGTTAAAAGCCAGTTTTCTTCGGATTACGACGCTGTTAAAGATAATTATACTATTATTTCTGCTTTAGGAGCATTAATCTCTTATCTTAAAAACACTCAAAAGAACGGTCTCGAAAGAATTAACCATATTAATATCTTTTTTGAAGACCAATATATGAAACTTGATTTTAATACCCAGCGAAATCTTGAGCTTACTCAAACTATGTTGACTAAGGAAAAGAGAGGTTCTCTGCTTTGGGTTCTTGATAAAACCAAAACTTCAATGGGTAAAAGACTTTTAAGAAGCTGGGTTGAAAAACCTTTATTAAATGTTACAAAAATCATCAATCGTCAGAGCGCCGTTGAAGAACTTGTTAACGATACTGTTTTAAGACTTGATTTAACAGCCGCATTAATCGGTATATTTGATATCGAAAGATTGATGACTAATATAGTTTACGGTTCAGCTAAAGGGCGTGAGCTTCGTTCGCTTGCGAGCGCCGTAGAAAGACTTCCTCAGATTAAAAACCTGCTCGAGAACACCAAATCAAGTATGCTCAAAAGAATATATAACAATTTAGATACTTTAGAGGATATCTATAAGCTGATTGACGACGCTATTGTTGAAGAACCTCCGTTTTCCGTTAAAGAAGGCGGAATTATAAAACGCGGCTATAACGAGGAACTTGACCTTGTATCCGAGGATATGAATAATTCCACGGGAATTCTTTCTAAACTCGAGGAAGAACAGCGTGAAGCTACAAAAATTCCCAAGCTCAGAGTCGGGTATAACAGAGTATTCGGTTATTATATTGAAGTAACAAATTCATATAAAAATATGGTACCTGATACTTATATACGTAAACAGACTTTAACTAACTGCGAGCGTTATATTACCGAGGAATTAAAAAATATAGAAGGCAGAATTCTCGGCGCTAAGGATAAAGCGGTAGCGCTGGAGTATAAACTTTTTGATGATATCCGTAAAAAGGTAGCTTCTCAGCTTGAACGTATTCAGAGAACCGCTTCGGCAATTGCCGCTTTGGATGTATTGAACTCATTCGCGAATGTAGCCTGCGATAATCGTTATATTCGCCCTGATGTTAATCTTAAGGATTGCGTTATTCTTAAGGATAGCCGTCATCCAGTAGTTGAACAGCTTTTAAACGGCGCGCCTTTCGTGCCGAATGATGTTTTCTTAAACTGTAACGCTAACAGAGTAGCTATAATTACAGGTCCCAATATGGCTGGTAAATCTACATATATGCGTCAGGTTGCGTTAATTGTTCTTATGGCTCAAATAGGAAGTTTTGTGCCTGCGGCTTCGGCAGAAATAGGTATTGTCGACAGTATTTTTACCCGTGTCGGCGCTTCGGACGATTTAGCTTCGGGACAGTCAACTTTTATGGTTGAGATGAGCGAGGTCGCTAATATCGTAACTAACGCAACCTCAAAGTCACTGCTTATTCTTGATGAAATCGGACGCGGAACATCTACATTCGACGGTATGAGTATCGCGAGAGCGGTGCTTGAATATGTCGCCGATAAAAAGAAGCTGGGCGCAAAAGCGCTTTTCGCTACTCATTACCATGAGCTGACGGTTCTTGAGGATGATATTGACGGTGTAAATAATTATAATATAGCCGTTAAGAAAAAGGGTGATGATATTACCTTCCTGAGACGGATTGTTCCGGGTGGAGCTGATGACAGCTACGGTATCGAGGTCGCTAAACTCGCGGGCGTACCTGATTATATAACTTCGCGCGCTAAGGAAATTCTTTCAGAACTTGAAAGCGGGAATAATGAAAGAATTCTAAATAAACCTAAGAAATCTGCTCAGGATATTGAGCAGCTGAGTTTAATGCCCAGTATTGACTCAGCGATTGCAGAAAAACTTAAAGGCGTAGATTTAAATACACTAACTCCGATTGAAGCGATGAATCTGCTTTATGAATTAAAAAATATGATTTAAGAGGTAAGTAATGGGTGTCATAAACGTTCTTGATAAGCATGTTGCCGAGCTTATTGCGGCGGGTGAGGTTGTTGAAAGACCTGCTTCTGCTATAAAAGAAATGATTGAAAATTCAATAGACGCTGGTGCAACTGATATTCAGGTTGAGATTCAGAACGGCGGCATCACATTTATGAGGGTTACAGATAACGGCTCCGGTATTATGCGCGATGATATCAAGCTCGCGTTTTTACCTCATGCGACAAGCAAGATAAAACTTGAAAACGACCTCGACAGTATCTCGACTCTTGGTTTTAGAGGCGAGGCGCTTTCGTCAATTTCTTCTGTGGCTAAACTACAGCTTTTAACACGGAATGTTAATGAAGAGCTTGGCACTTCCTATATAATAGAAGGCGGGGAAGAGATTGCTTTAGAAGACGCGGGTTGTCCTGTCGGTACAACAATGATTGTACGGGATTTGTTTTATAATATTCCTGCTCGAATGAAGTTTTTAAAAAAAGACAGAGCCGAGGGTAACGCTGTAGCTAATGTTATTGATAAAACGGCGCTTTCTCATCCCGAGATTGCCTTCACTTTTATTCGCGATGGTAAACGCGTATTAAAGACGTCTGGTGACGGAAAAATTAAATCAGCTATTTATTCAGTATACGGACGTGATTTTACGGGCGGATTAATCCCTGTCGATTATGAACTCAGCGGGATAAAGGTTCAGGGCTATATTACGAAACCCGTTAACGCGCGTGCTAACCGTGGAATGCAGAATTTTTTTATCAACGGACGTTATGTTAAATCTCTTACTGCTATGGCTGCGCTTGAGGAAGCGTGCAAGGGCAGCGTTATGGTTGGAAAATTTCCTGCTTGCGTTCTATATTTATCCGTACCTTTTGAGGCAATAGACGTAAATGTTCATCCCTCAAAAATTGAAGTGCGTTTTATTAACGAGCGTCCTGTTTTTGACGCGGTATATCACGCGGTTAAAACTTCTTTACAGAATAACGACGAGAGAAAAGCTCTTGTGTTTAATAATAAAAGTCAAAATAACGCTTTTTCCGATATCAGGAAACCTAAACCTTTTGTCGCTTCGCCATCCGTTTTTGAAAAAACGGAAACTAAAAAGAGTGAGGACCCTTTTTCCAGACTTGAAGGTGCAATTAAGAATGCTAAACCGCTCGGCGATTTAAAAACTAATGTAGCGGATATCGGCTCGCCTCTTGATATATATTCTAAAGTTCGGAAAATATCGAAAAAATAATTAATGATAATGTAAAACCTGTTGATACTGCAATTGCTGTTGAAGTTAACTCTAAAAAACCGAATATACCTGACGAGGAACTTATTAAACCAATGACGGTAAAAAAAGCAGATGAAAAACCTGCTGAAAAAGAGCCTTCGCTTCTGTATGAACAGCCTGAAAATAAATTATCCTTTATAGGAGAGGCATTTAAGACCTATATTTTCGTAGAAAAAAACGATAAAGAAATTATTATTATAGATAAACACGCTGCCCACGAGAGAATGATTTATGAGAAACTGAAGAAAGAGCGCGGAGCAGGTTTTTCGCAGATGCTTCTTCAGCCCGTAACTGTCGTACTTAATAAAAATGATTATGAAGCCGCTATAGCAAATCTTGATATGTTTACGGAATGCGCGTTTGATGTAGAGGATTTCGGCAACGGAACTTTGATTGTTAGAGCCGCTCCGCAGTATCTTGATTTAAATGACGTTGAGTCGTCAATTGTCGAGATGGCTGGATATATCGCTCAGAACAAAAAAGATATCCGAAGCGAAAAAATGGATTGGATTTACCATAATGTCGCTTGCAGAGCTGCTGTTAAAGGCGGAAATATAAGCACTAAGGAAGAACTTATTGATATTGCTAATAAAATCGATAATGATCCTACCCTAAGATATTGTCCTCACGGCAGACCTGTCTGTGTTGTAATGAGTAAGTATGAGCTTGAAAAACAGTTCGGGAGAATAGTTTAAATGAAAACTAAAATTATTGCTGTTGTTGGTCCTACTGCTTCAGGAAAGACAAGTCTTGCCATAGAACTAGCGAAACTACATAACGGAGAAATAATTTCAGCCGATAGTATGCAGATATACCGCGGAATGAATATTGCTACTGCTAAGCCTGATACAGATGAAATGGCTGGAATTAAGCATCATTTAATCGATTTTCTTGATATTAACGAGTCTTATTCTGTAGGTAAATTTGTAAATGACGCCGAAGCGGCAATTAAAGATATTGTTAAAAGGGGTAAACTTCCTATTATTTGCGGCGGAACAGGGCTATATATCGACTCGCTTTTAAACGGTATAACATTTGTTGAAAACAGTACCGATTTAGAGCTTAGGGAAGAACTTAACAAGCTTGCTGAAGAAAAGGGAATAGAATATCTTCTTAAAATGCTTTTAGAGTTCGACCCTTATTCTTATATGCGTTTGTATGAAGAAAAAAATCAGAAGCGTATTGTCAGAGCGATTGAGTTTTATAAAACAACTGGCTATACGATTACCGAACAGAATGAAATAAGCAGATCAACCGAGTCCGAGTACGAACCGATAGTTTTCGGCCTTACCGCTAAGGACAGGCAGTATCTGTATAACAGGATCAACAAACGTGTTAATATGATGGTTGAAACAGGTCTTGTTGAAGAAGCGAGAAGCATACTGAATTCCGATCTCAGCGAAACAGCTTCAAGCGCGATAGGTTATAAACAACTGCTGCCTTATTTTAACGGAGAAGCCTCGCTCGAGGAATGTATAGATAGAATTAAAACCGAAACACGTCATTACGCAAAGCGCCAGCTCACTTGGTTCAGACGCAATGAAAAAATAATTTGGATTAATATTGACGAGCTTTCTGATTTAAATGCTCAGGTCAGTTATATTGAAAGCATTTTAAAAAATCGAGGATTTTAAATGGATAAATTATTATTTAAAAGAATTATAATCGGACTATTGTCTGTTTGTATTGTTGCTTATATTATTTATCTTTTAATAAGCGCTAATTTTGTTAACGCTGTGCAAACCGAGGAAGCGGTTTTAAATACTGTTTCTGATGTTATTCATTCTCAGACTTTTATAATAAGAGATGAATCATACGTAAAGAATTATTCTAGCGGAGTAATGTCTTATAAGGTTGACGACGGGGATGATGTAAGCTCAGGACAGATTATTGCGGATATTTACAGAAACGAAAATGACGCTGTATCTCGTAAACAGATTAATAATATCAATAAGCAGATAAAAACTTTAAAGACTCTGTCAAAATCTTATTATAAAGACAGTGTGGGATTAGATACTCTGAATACTCAGATCAGCAATAATATATTTCTGATATCGGAGAATGTCAATAACGGAAAACTTATTGATGCTAATAGTGAATGTGAGAATCTGCTTTTCTCGATTTGCGGAAGACAGATTACTACAGGAAATGTAAAAACATTCTCAAGTAAAATTAATGAACTACGTAAAGAAAGAAGAAAAATAAAAAATAATTGTTCCCCAAAAATCGGAACCGTAACATCCGATAAAGCAGGATACTTTATTTCTAACTGTGACGGATATGAAAAGTCCTATAAAACCGAAAATCTTAAGGATTTAACACCGAATAAATTCGATTCAATAAAAAAACAAAAGGTTGACAAGAACGTTATCGGAAAAGTTGTTACTGATCCTAACTGGTATATAGCCTGTAAAGTTTCGGCGGATGACGCTATAATGCTATCAAAACTGAAAAATAACGGAGTATCTGTTTTTGTTTCAATGCCCGCGATTATGACAGAAAAAATACCGAGCCGTATTTATTCAATCAACCAAAAAAGCCGTAAGCATAACGCTGTTTTGATATTAACTTGCGATTATATGAATAAGTACATAGCTAACGCGAGGAATGAAAATACCGATATTACTACCTTATCTTATACAGGTTTAAAGGTTTCAAAACGCGCGATACACGAGGATTATGTTAAGAAGGTTGTTAAACAGGACGGTAAAACTGTAACAAAAAAGAAAAAAGTTCAGGGAGTTTATGTTCTGCACGGTTCTGAGTTAATTTTCAAGGAAATTGTCATTATTTATTCGGGAAGCGATTATGTTCTTTGCGAGGCTAATCCGAATGAAGGAGTTTTATTCAGTAATCAGACTCTGCAGTTGTATGACCAGGTTGTAGTGAAAGGAGATAATCTGTATGACGGAAAAGTTATTCAGTGACGTTGAGTATAATTATAAATTAATTGAACAGCGTATTTCTGAAGCCGCCGAAAAAACAGGCCGCAAAAGAGATGACATTACGTTTCTTGCCGCGACTAAAACCGTTGATGTTGAGGTGATTAACTACGCGATATCTCTCGGATTGAAATATATCGGCGAAAACAGGGTTCAGGAGCTTTTATCAAAATACGAACGATATGATTTGGATAACGCTTCTCTCCAGTTTATCGGACATTTACAAACTAACAAGGTAAGGCAAATTGTCGATAAAGTCGATTTGATTCAATCTGTTGATTCCGTTAAACTTGCTAAAGAGATTTCAAAGCAATCCGAAAAACACGGTATAACTTCTGATATCCTTATCGAGGTGAATATAGGTGACGAAGACAGCAAAAGCGGTATTGATGCTTCTTCTGTCTATGAATTGATTGATGAAATTAAAGATTTTCCGAATATTTCGGTAAAAGGACTGATGTGTATACCCCCGATTTGTGATAGTCCACAAAAAAATTCTAAATTTTTCGATAAAATGAACAATATATTTATTGACATATCGGCTAAAAACATAGATAATATATCTATGGATATTCTTTCAATGGGAATGTCCGCTGATTATTATGAAGCAATTTTATCCGGCGCTAATATGGTACGTGTTGGCTCGTCGCTGTTCGGCGCTCGTGATTATCAAAGATAAAAATAGGAGGATTTTAAGAAATGGCTGGTTTTGTAGATAAGTTTAAACGTATGTGGGACGCACCCGAGGAAGAGTATGATAACGGTTACGACGAATACGGTTATGCTGATAATGATGAGGACGATTACGAGGAAGTTCCTTCCTACGGTGAGCCTCGCAGAAACAAGGTTGTTAATATCAGCGCGACTGCTAAGCTCCAGGTAGCTCTTTTTAAGCCTGAGAGATTTGGTGAAGAGACAAGAACTATCGCTGATGAACTTATTAAAACTCATACTGTTGTACTCAATCTCGAGGAAACCAATAAGGATATGTCGAGAAGAATAATCGATTTCTTAAGCGGCGTAGCATACGCTAACAGAGGAAAGATTAAGAGAGTAGCGTCCAGTACATTTATCATAATACCGAATAACGTTGACCTTACCGGCGACGATCTTCTTGATGAATTAGAGAGCAGTGGCGTTTACTTCTGATACCGAGGATAAAGAACTATTATCACGTGTTGAGGATTTAGCTGATTTATATTTTACGCGGAATAAACCCGTTTTTCTGGGATTTTTAAACGAACGCGAGCAGTACGTTATTAAGAATGCTTTTCCGTTTTACTCTTCTATTATGAAGTTTTACGGCGGTTTTGACGGAGCTAAAAGAAGATTTCTTTGTTTTTTCGAGGATGAAGTCGAGTTTTCTCTTTATCCTATTTCTAAGATTTTCTTTAAATTTCGTATAACCGATAAGCTCTCACATAGAGATTTTCTCGGTGCTTTAATGAATTTAGGTATCGAGCGAAGCTGTGTCGGAGATATTATAGTTAATGAAGGCGCGGCTGTTTGCTTTGTTAAAGAAGAGATAAAAATA
>CAJOHT010000062.1:0-6222 GCA_905234305.1 uncultured Ruminococcus sp.
TTCCGCCGTCGATAATCACGGCGTGAGGCATACGGCTGCCGTTTTCAAGATTCGATAAATCCTTTTTCAGTTTTTCATTACCGTCAATTTGGGGAAAAATCATACTCTATCCTTTTTATTATAACATAACAAATACTATATTTGCAAATGATTTACCAGCACATTGCCTTTATCGTCAATTTCGACCACGGCACAGCAAGGCTTATACATTCCGCAGCTCCCCGGGTTTATCATCCTTACTCCACCCTCGGTAACATCGGTAGGGTTATGGGTATGGCCGAAAAACGCGATATCGCAGTTTTCCTCAGCCGCCTTCTCAGCCAAGGTATCGAACCCGTATTTAACGCCGAAGAAGTGGCCGTGGGTAATCATAATCCGCTTCGAGCCTGCTTCGAGGTACTCTACATCCTTAAGCGTACTCCCCCAGTCGCAGTTGCCGCGGACGCATATAACCGTTTTATCGGGATTATAGTCGACCAAATCCTCAGCCTCGCCGCGCGTAGCGTCGCCGCAATGGACTATAATATCGGCATTACCGCCGTATTTTTCAACAGCAGTCATCATTCCTTTTCTATTTCCGTGGGAATCGGATAAAAGCAATATTTTCATCATAATCAACCCTATTCAATATTTGATTCATAAAATTTTCATCGCGGCATAGTATATACTGAGGTGAAACTATGAACAACAACGATTTAAACAGCTTGATTTCAAGTTTTATTAATAAAAACGGGCTTTCCTCAGCGCCGTCCGACAATAAAAACCGTAAAAAAGTCGAGAAAATGCTCGGCAGTCTTAACGATAAACAGACCGAAAAGCTCAAGTCGGTTTTAAGCGACCCTAAAAAATCACAGGAAATCTTTAATTCACCCGCTGCTCAGGCGCTTATTAAGAAGCTGTCCGAATAATGGATAATATTCAGGACAAAATCGCGGAGATTATGGCTGACCCCGAAGCGCTCAGCCAGGTCCAAAGCCTCGGCAAAATGCTCGGCATAGCTCCCGAGCCGAAGCCTCCCGAACCGAAAGCTCCCGAAAACAACTCTATGCTATCGGGCGAAGCACTAAAAAGTATAGCGAAAATCGCGCCGCTCTTATCGAACATAAACCGCGAGGACGACACTACAAGGCTGCTTTCGGCGCTGCGGCCGTTTTTAAGCGAAGAAAAATGCCGCAAGCTCGACTCCGCTAAAAAAATGCTCGGAATTATGAAAGTGCTTCCGCTGTTAAAAAGCGAAGGACTGTTCAATATTTTAGAATGATACCCTGCTTAAGAAAGGAAATTCGTTATGGCGGAAATTGACCCTATCACAAGAGAAGCGTTAAAACGTGCGTCCCAGATGTATTCCCGCCCAAAAGCTCCGAGCAGACATCATCCTAACGAAAAATCCGAACCGCCCGTACAAGAACGCAAGCACGAAAAAAACGATGATACTCCGAAACCCGAGCCGAAAAACGTTACTCAGGGCGACCCTGTCAAGGCGTTTTTCAGGGATAAAGAGGAAAGCGTAATACTCCTCTTGATTATGCTTTTAATGGACGAAAAAACCGACCCGTCGCTTTTACTCGCGCTTATGTATCTGCTTATTTAATCTTTAGTATTATAACATACTTATAATAAATTGACAATGGAAAAGTTATAGGAATTGGGAATGGATTTAGGGTTAAGGATACAGGATTAAGGGGTTAGGGAAGGTCGGGCAATATACGTTTTTATATATCGACCTATATTCACGACCAAAATTATCAACTATCCACTATTAACTATCAACTACCAATACAGTCGGGAACAAAACGTTATTAATATGTAAAGTTTTCTTCTCGACCGACATTCTCAATTCTCCATTCTCAATTCTCAATTTTTAAAAAAACTCGGGAGAGCTTACGCTCTCCCGAAGATTTTTTATTTAACCTTTATCGTAATCGCCTTGCTTACGCCGTTTTGAGCATACGCGTAAATCTTGCAAGTACCCTTCTTCTTTGCCTTTATCTTACCCTTAGCGGATACTGTCGCCACCTTGGTATTTGTGCTTTCGTACTTAACCTTGCGATGGTTCTTAACATTAAGTTTCTTGCTTTCCTTTACACAGGTCGCTTTCAGCTTAAAGGTCTTGCCCTTCTTAAGGGTCTTCTTAGTCTTATTCAGCTTAACCTTCTTATAGTTGCCGACTTTTCCTCCCTTAGTCGCTACGTGGATAGTTTTCGAGGCAGAAAGAATCTTATTGTTCTTATCGAACGCCATAATCAGGTATTTGTAATAGGTACCCTTTTTAAGTTTTTTCTGAGTGAAGGATGTACCCGTTGCTGTCTTTAGCTTCTTATACTTATTGCCGCATTTATTACCGTAAACGATATAACCCTTAGCGTTCTTGACCTTATCCCAAGTTACCTTTACCGAATTCTTCTTCGGATTAACAGCCTTAGCCTTAAGTCCGTTAAATACGCTGCCCTTCGGGTCTTTATCATTCTTAAGCGCCGTTACGAATTTATCCGCCGCCGCTACGCTCGTACCCTTACCGACGTTGGTTGACGGTTTTACGGGAGCGGTCGAAGGCTCGGTAGCCGTAGTAGGCGCGGTAGGCTCTGTGCTTTCGGTACTGTCGGTACTAGAGGAAGCGTCAGGCTGAGAATCCGTGGAAGCGGTATCTCCCGTAGTATCCTCGACAGGTACAGTCGCTATCTGAGGCTCCAATACAACATTTGATGTAATCGCCGCCGCGTCCGCGGTCGGTTTTCCGTCAACTACATAATCCTTATCCTCAGCAGATTCCTTACCGAAGGAACCGAGATCCATAATATCGAGATAAACGTCAGCCTCACCCTCGGCTCCGTCTTTTACGGTAAACATAAGCGAGATAACTTCGCCGCCGTTTTTAAAGTCAAAGGTACCTGTCTGAGTATCGGGATCTACGCTCGTGAAGTTGAACATCATAGTGCCCGAACCCGCGTGCAGATTATAAATGACCTGATTGTTCAAAGTTGTAAACATCGAATCCTGGGTATTATACTTCGACTCCAGCGCGAGCTTTGAGCTATCGAAAGTAACAACGCCCCTGCCGTAAGCGATAAGCTCGGGAACAGTCATTTTATACGTCACCTTAACGTTCTGTTTAGTACATTTTATCTTCTGAACGTTAGAGGAAATATTAGAGGAAGCGTTTATAATAAGCTCGGGGCTTGACGCGGGCTTAACTTCCTCCTCGGTGGGCTTTTCAGCCGACGATTCGGAAACTGCGGGTCTTATAATATCCGCCGCCGCTTTGACCTTAGAATTCTCTATGTACGTTGTATCCTTAGAGTTTAAATCCTCAGCGTTAAGGTATACGTAAGCGGTTCCTACGGTACCCGCGGATTTGCGCGCGAATACGAGATTAACGAGAACTCCGCCCTTAGTAAAGTCATACGCGCCGTTGGTGCCCGAGAAATTGAATTTAATCGCGGACGGACCCGCGCCTAAGTTATACTGAGCGTCCTTAACTACAGGGAACATAGAAGCCTGAGTATTATACTCAGTCAAAAGCTCGAGCCTAGAGCTGTCGTAAACAACAGTGAACTGACCGTCGTCGAGCTTTTCGGGAACGGTAAGATTATAGATAACGGAAACTCTGTCGCCGTTAAATCTTATTTTTGAGCTTGCGCCGTTGACATTCGACTTAGCCGTAACGTAAAGGAACTGATCCTCGTCGGGATTCGGCGAATCAGTCGGGATAACAATACCTGTATCGGGAGCGGTAGTCGGCGCCTCTGTAACGGGCTCTGTTTCGGGTTCGGTCTGAGGCACCGTTTCGGGCTCGGTTTCAGGCTCGGTAGTTTCATCAGGCTCGTCGGGAACCCATTCGCCCGTGAATCTTGTAGTACTTTCCTCGTCTTCGTAGGAATCGGTAATAATATATTTATATCCGTCCTCTACGAGGGTATCCTCGGTCTGGCTTATTTTATCATCCCAGCTTTCGTTAAAATCATAAAAGCTCGCGAAAACAGCCATCGAGCAAAGCTGCTCGAATTTAAATTTACCGTTTTCCTCGGTACCCTCAACCCAGTGAGCGCCGCGTTTATTATCCTCGTTCCAGGTCCAGGCGCACCAGACTACTCCTTCCTCGGCGGCGATACCGGGGTCGAGCTTAGCGGTATATTCGCCGATATCAGGCTCTCCGCTGCCGCCCTCCCAATGGCCCGGCAAATCAGAACCGTAAGGTCCCGCGCCTGTCCAACCATCGATTACATAGGTAGAATCCAACTCGACATCCAGATTAGGCGTCTGGTTAGTTTTCGCGTCCCAGTTCGGGGTCTCGCCGTTACCGCATTTATCGGGATCCATTCTGACGAAAATAATCTGATCTTCAACATTTTCAAATTTTATATCCGCGGCGCTGGTTCCGTGACCGTCTACCCAGTGACCTTCCGCGTCGCCGGTCCAAGTCCACGCGAACCAGTTAGCGTAACCTTCAACAGCGGTTGTATCAAGGACAACGCTGCCCTCACCGCTTTTTTCTTTATCTGTATCCGCGGCATACGCTCCCGCTACGGAAAATACCGAAACAAGCATTAAAACCGCTAAGAAGATACTTAAAGATTTTTTGAAAGACTTTATCATAAGACAATCCTCCTTTTGTTATCATATGATACTTATACAATTTTATTTTACCACATATAATTCTTGTTTTTCTATTGACAAAATACTCAAAATAAAAGCCCCTTTGTTGTACGATATTTCTAATTACCGATTGAGCATACCGAAAAGGGCTTTTTTCATTATGCGAAATAGACAGTATTTTTACGGTATTTTATCAGTTATTCACAAGAATCTTTTACTGTATTGACTTAGTATTTTCAGTTAATAAATAAGAAAAATGTATATTATATGATAGTTTTTTGCGATTATTCGCATTAAAAAGGTGATTTTATGAAGATGAGTTTTAAACGGATTATAAGCGTTACGCTTACCCTGATTATAGCCTTGTGTATGGCTTTCCCCGCGGGAGTCGGCGCTACAGGCTCAATGCTCGGCGGGAACTGCGGAGCGGACGCTTACTGGACAATTTACACCGACAACGTTCTTGCGATAACAGGCAAGGCGCGCTTCCCGATTACAGCGATTATTCCACGGATCCCTCAAACAAAGCCCCGTGGGCAAATTATTATGAAGTAACGGATATGGGATTTATGCAAAAAATCGTTATTGCCAACGATATATCCTCTATCGGCGCTTATAATTTTTATATGAACCCGAATGACAATAAGTACGATCATTACACGATAAACAACATAACACTTCCCGATTCGCTCGTTTCAATAGGCGCGCACGCGTTTGAGAACGAAGCAAAAATCCAGTCCATCGCCATCCCGCAAAAAGTCACGTCTATAGGCTTAAGCGCGTTCGCGGGCTGTACGAGTCTTAAGACCGTAAACTGTTACTGCGACCCGAATACTCTTACCTGGGCAATCGGCAACAGCGGACTGCCCTCGGACTGCGTTATTCATTTCAAGCAAACGTATGATACTCAGGCAATAAGAACAAAATTCGCAGGATACACTCTTGAATTCGATTTAACCCATAATCCCAATACATTTTATGCCAATAAAAAATCTTAGCCTCCTACGAAAACGTCAATTCCTCCACTTTCGGCGGAGCGCATCCCTACTCAATTAAGCTTGTAGACGAAAAAAATAATATTTGGCCTATCACTAACGGCTCAAGAGGTTTCCCCACATGCGTAAGAATCAAAACGGGCAACAATAGTTATAATTATTATATGATTACCGATAACACAGGAATACTTAAAAAGATAACGCTGGACCAAAACAACAGAGCCTCGGGCACAGGCGAAGCCCTCAGCGGACTGTCCCTTAAGGTAAGCAACGAATATATCGGCAACTATTCGGTAAAAATGATTTACACCGTAAAAAATACGGGAAACAGCAATATTTCTTTCGATATGGGCAGTTCGGGCGATATTCAAATCGGAACCGACGACCGCGCCGTGATAGAAGATATAACATACAACAACCAAAACGACAGCCAAAATGACAGTCAAAACGGCAGCCAAAACAATAGCCAAAAAATTGGCATTTCAATGACCTCCACCCATACGGGAGATAAGGACAGACAGGGCAGCCTCCCTACGCTCGGCTTTATCGGTAAAGAGGTTGGCGGAAGTTACGCGCCTGCCGAATATTTCTACGGCGCTGTCAACATGGATAACAGCACCACGGCAACGGCGGT
>CAJOHT010000062.1:6251-7585 GCA_905234305.1 uncultured Ruminococcus sp.
CAGAAGGCGGATACTCACGCAAACAGGACTCGGGACTTTCCTTTAACTGGAAAAATATTACACTCGCTCCCGAAGAAGACAGGCAGTACGCGGTAATATTTACAGTTCCTTATACCGAAACAGCCGATACCGAGGAGCAGACAGCCGCTAACGCCGCCGAAGCGGTAATCCAAGAGGTCGAAAGCAATATCGGCGAACACCCTGACGATACCTACGTTACCTCAAATCCCGTTAGAACGGTTTTCTTCAACAACGAACAGCAGGTAGCCTCCGACGACACTCTCGCGCAATACAACGGCTATTCCGAGCTTCAGAACTTCCTGCTGCTCGGAGTCCAGAAGAAAACCGAGATGACTACGAGAAACTGCCTGCGCTATGTCACGGTAGTTAACACAAGCATTCTAAAAGACGCTAAAGAATACGGATATATAATCGCGAAAGCGCCGACAAATCCTAATAACCCCGACGAGTATAAGAAATATAGATCGTATATAGACCAGGTTCAGTACAACAGTGATAGTATTTACAAAGAAAACATAAAAGGCACCAGCAACGAGATAAGCGGAAATTACGGGCTGTATGATGCAGATACATCTTATAAATACGTTACCCTCGGCATAAACGACGTACCCGACGACACGATATTTATTGTGCGGTTCTATGTAAAGAAGGATGATAATTCAGATCCCCTGTACGCTGATTACTATACTGATTTAAATAATAAAACTCCCCAAACCAGGTTAGACGGATGCAGCGCAGACTGGAACGCGGTAATCGCCGCGGCCAACGCGAACAACGGTAATTAAGGAGGAAACGGTTATGAAAAAAGAATATATTTCTCCCGCTATAAAAACCGAGGACCTCGTTACCCAGGATACTCTTTACACCTCAAAACCCGATAACTCAAATCAGGATTATTCATCTGACATACAGACCAGTTTTTTAAGAGAATTACCGAACTTCTTTTTCCATTTTGATAACGAATAAATTATAGTTGCAGTAAAAGGGCAGCCTGAACTCCGAGTGAGTTTAAGCTGCCTGTTTTTATAAGTATTCTCAACAATAATTGTTTTGGCTTCAGCGAAAAGGAAGAATCGCAAGGGTTATATAAGCTAATACACCCTTGTTCCCCTTGCTAAATGGGGGGTGATATATATATCAAGCCTTTAGTTCATTCCAACTTTGCTATAATCCTCTGTATCTTAGACGCGTCGCTAATACTGACGGTTTTATCTCCGTTAATATCGGCGAGCTTAACCTGCTCATCGTCGAACTCATTGATAAGCGCTAAATGTTTCTGAATCAAGGTAGCGTCTACAATACTGAGAATGCCG
>CAJOHT010000062.1:7610-8471 GCA_905234305.1 uncultured Ruminococcus sp.
TAGCAGGCGCAGTCGTTTCAACAGGAGCGGTCGCAGTCGTCGGGGCTTCGGTCACGGGCGCGGTCGTAGGAGCCTCTGTAGTCGGCTCAACGCCGAAATACTCCGTCATCCATTCAACGCGTTCCCTGCACCAGTTAACATAAAAATCGTAATTCTGCTTATATGTCGCGAGCGGAACCTTCATAACATTTACGTAATACCCGTTTTCTTTCCAGCCTGCGTCCTTAAAATTCCTTTTAATTACGTTCTTATACGTATTATAAAAGCTGTCGATAACTCCGCCCTCAGCGGGGATATCCGCGAAATATGAGTAATGCTCAGTAAACTCCGCTTTTATTAAATCGTTAAACCACACCTTAGCGCAAAGCCATTTATAAAGATTGTAATTGCTGATAAACAATCCGTCCGTCTTATAGGATGACGCGTAGCGCGCGGAGAATTTTTCGTCAACGTTTCCCGAACTTAAATCGTAATCCCACGGCGGACCCGCGCAGAGCTTACCGTCCTTATAATAATAAAACAAAGAGCTGAAATCGAAGTCAACCGTCTTTAAAAACTCATTCAGCAGATAGAATTTTACAAAGGAAGAAACGTCGATTTTACTTTCGATTTCCTCTTTTGTACCTGTTTTTATAGTCGAAATAACATCATCCATAACGGACTGGATATAGCTTAGCTGTTCCTCGCTAGGCTTATCGGGTTCGCTTACGGCGAAACGGATACCGTTCGACTTAAAATAGGTGACGTCGTCCTCCTCGCGAAGAGCCTCAAGCTCAAGCAGAAAATCCTTCTTGCCGTCGTTTCCGCTCGTATCGATATCGACCCTGTCCTTGCCGTCGCCGATAGGCTCCATAAGCAGGT
>CAJOHT010000063.1 GCA_905234305.1 uncultured Ruminococcus sp.
TCTCGAAGGTATTGATACAACTGAAAATATGGATCGCTATGGTGAATCGGCTTGAAATCTGCATATGAACATCTCCTACAAAGGGAGTATAGCACTAACTCGTTGTAAAGTCAAGTGTTACATCAAAGCATATTAAATACTGTCCGCAAATTGTGTTTTGACTGTTTCCGAAAGAATAAAACCGTAAATTGATTTTGTATATAATAAGAAATAATAATCCGCCTGATACTAAAAAAACGCTTCCATTTCGGATAATGATTTGCTATAATTATACTATGCTGTGTCAGTGTTGTAAAAGATTTGTTGTATACTAAGTCAAAACGCTGATAAACAGAGCAGTAACGGTTTGTATAAAACGGGATTATGAGGTTAATTGATGGAAATAAAGGAATATAAAACGGAAGATTTAGAACAGATGATAGAAATCTGGAATGAGGTTGTTGAGGAAGGAATTGCTTTTCCGCAGGAAGAAGTGTTGGACTTAGAACAGGGAGCTGAGTTTTTTGCCTCGCAAAGTTACTGCGGAGTAGCGGTTGACGGCGGCAGGATTTACGGCTTGTATATACTTCATCCTAACAATATCGGAAGATGCGGCCATATATGCAACGCAAGCTACGCCGTAGCTTCATACAGCCGCGGAAAGCATATCGGGGAAAAGCTGGTTTTGGATTGCATAAAAAAAGCAAAAGATATCGGATTTAAGATATTACAGTTTAACGCCGTTGTCGAAAGCAACATTCACGCAAGACATCTTTATGAGAGAATCGGTTTTACTCAACTGGGCGTAATACCAAACGGGTTTAGAATGAAGGACGGTAATTTTGAGAATATTTGTCCTTATTATATTGAGCTTTAAATCCCGATTTACAGCAAAAACGTCCCGCTAAATTATGATTTGAATAGTGAAGGTGATACATTTGAAAGATTTAAAAGTGCTTCGGGCAGAAAAACTGTGGCAGCGCGCGGGAGCGTATTCTGTCAGGATCCAAGGTATGAATCGCCAGCACCATATAGCCCTGCAAGATGAGTTTGACGAGTATGACGGAGAAAAGAGTAAATATATAGTTCTGTTAGATGACGAATATCCTGTAGCGACCTGCCGATTTTATAAACTGGATGAATTCAGCGTTCTTATAGGACGTGTCGTTGTATTGCCCGAATACCGCGGAATGCGCCTAGGCAGCAAAGTAATAAGAGAAGCTGAAAACTGGATACGGGAACTCGGCTATAAAGAAATCAGAATCGACAGCAGGCTGGAAGCCGTCGGCTTTTATGAAAAGCTCGGCTATTCCCGTATTGATGATGATATAATAAAAAGCTGGAGTTTTGATTGTAAGAGAATGCGTAAGAGTATAACCTAGGACACTCTGCCCGTTTACAACAGGTTGTTTTTGGTGTATTATTTATAAAAGCAAAACAATCTGACAGTATTATATATGAAAGGAGAAGCAAGCATATTTAGTGAAAAAATGTGCTTGCCGATTATATGGATTATTCAGTTACTTTATCACAGTTATTTAACATTAAAGAGGAATACGCTCAGAATATTATTAACCTGCTGGACGACGGCAATACAATTCCCTTTATTGCCCGTTACCGAAAGGAAATGCACGGTTCTATGGACGACCAGCTTATCCGCGAATTCAGCGAGAAGCTGGAGTATCTGCGCGGACTTGACAAACGCAGAGAAGAGATTCGCGAGCTTATAAACAGCCAGGAACAGCTGACTGAGGAAATCAACTCGGCGCTCGATAAGGCTCAGACCTTGAGCGAGCTTGAGGATATTTACCGTCCGTTTAAGCCTAAAAGAAAAACAAGAGCTTCGGTTGCGAAGCAGCGCGGACTGGAGCCGCTGGCGCTCGAGATAATAAAGCAGGAAAAGGGATTCGAGCCTTTTAAATACGCTGAGCAGTTTGTTGACGAGGAAAAGGAAGTTCCCTCAGCCCAGGACGCGGTTAACGGCGCTATGGATATAATCGCCGAGATGCTTTCCGATAACGCGGATATCCGTAAACGCCTGCGCTCTGTATTCCGTAGAATCGGTTCTCTTAAGTCCGTTACCTCGGAAGAGGAACAGGACAGCGTATATTCTAACTATTATGATTATTCCGAACCTGTAAAAAAGATAGCGGGTCATCGTGTCCTTGCCGTGAACAGAGGAGAAAAAGAGGGTTTCCTTAAGGTCGGTATCGTGCTTGACAGTGAAGAGCCTCTTAGTGTTATTAACCGCGAGCTTGACAAAGGTACAAATGACTTATGTTCCGATATTCTGAGAGCCGCGGGAGAGGATGCGTATACAAGACTAATTTTCCCGTCAATCGAGCGTGAGATCCGCGCTGAACTGACTGAAACCGCCGCTGAAAACGCGATGAAAGTATTTGCCGTTAACCTTAAACAGCTTCTTATGCAGCCGCCCGTAAAGGGAAAAACTGTCTTAGGACTTGACCCTGGTTATCGCACAGGCTGTAAGGTCGCCGTAGTTGACGATACAGGCAAGGTGCTTGATACCGCGGTAATTTATCCCACCCATTCCGAGCAGAAAATCGCTCAGTCAAAAAGAAAGCTGCTCGAGCTTATTAAAAAGCATAATGTAGATATTATCTCTATCGGTAACGGTACGGCAAGCAAAGAAACCGAGATGTTTGCCGCCGACGCAATTAAGGAAGCTGACCATAAGGTGTATTATATGGTTGTAAGCGAGGCGGGAGCTTCGGTCTATTCAGCCTCAAAGCTAGCCGCTAATGAGCTTCCCGAGCTTGACTTAACGCTCAGGAGCGCTGTGTCTATCGCCAGAAGGCTTCAGGATCCGCTTGCGGAGCTTGTTAAAATCGAACCTAAGGCAATCGGAGTAGGGCAGTATCAGCACGATATGCCGCAAAAAAGACTTGGAGAAACTCTTGACGGCGTTGTTGAGGACTGCGTAAACTCTGTCGGCGCTGATTTGAACACAGCCTCGCCCGCTTTGCTTTTAAGAGTATCGGGACTTAACTCGACCGTGTGCAAAAATATTGTCGCTTACCGTGAGGAAAACGGAGCGTTCTCATCGCGAGCGGAATTGAAAAAGGTCCCGAAGCTCGGACCGAAAGCGTTTGAACAATGCGCGGGCTTTTTACGGGTACCCGAAAGCCGTAATCCGCTCGATAATACAGGAGTTCACCCCGAGAGCTATGCTACGGCGAAGGAGCTTCTTAAGTTAGCGGGGTATACAGATAAAGAGATAAAAACAGCTAAATTCAACGACCTTCCGTCAAAAATTATAAAATTCGGCACAAAGGACCTCGCCGAAAAGCTCGGTATAGGGCTTCCTACGCTTCTTGATATTGTGCAGGAGCTTTCTAAGCCCGGACGGGATCCGCGTGACGAAATGCCTAAACCGATGCTGCGTTCGGACGTACTCGATATAAACGACCTTAAAGAAGGTATGGAGCTTACGGGAACGGTGAGGAATGTAATTGACTTCGGCGCGTTTATTGATATCGGCGTCCATCAGGACGGACTGGTACATATCTCCCAAATCTGCGATAAATTCCTTAAACATCCGTCGGAGGTTCTTAAAGTCGGCGATATAGTTAAAGTAAAAATACTTTCGGTAGACGTTAAGAAAAACCGAATCTCGCTGACTATGCGCGGCGTAAGTTGAATATAATGATTTACGTTGCAAAACAATTATAGTTGAAACAGGAGGAAAAATATGGAATTAATACAGAGCTTTTCGGTAGACCATACCCGCATTGTACCTGGTATTTTTACCAGCAGAATCGATAGTTTAGGCGGGGATTCGGTAACAACCTATGATATAAGGCTAAAAAAACCTAACAGGGAGCCTGTCATTGATGTTGCGGCGATGCATTCGCTGGAGCATATTATCGCGACTTATCTTCGTAATGACCCCGACTGGAAGGATGACGTTATTTACTGGGGACCTATGGGCTGCCTTACCGGATTTTACCTTATTCTTAAAGGCAGCCGCGCTCCGCGGGAGATTTATGATTTGATCCTAAGCGCTTTCAAATCCGTAGACAAAGCGGAGGATGTTCCTGGCGCGACTGAGGTAAATTGCGGACACTACCTTATGCATAATCTGAAGATGGCAAAATGGTACGCGGACGAGTTTGCTTCTTATCTTGAAGCGAACGCACAAAGCGCCGATATTTTTGAGTACCCTAAGACCGAGCGGCTTGTGACAGATAACGGACAGCATTTTTTCGATTCATAAACGCTATAAATTACTATAGTTATAGTAGAATTTTAAAGAAGAACGGGGCAGAGCAATGACTTTATTCGACAGACTTATTGAAGTAAAAGACGATGAATACAAAAGTTTTCAAGCAAAACTTGTTCCGAATATACCGCCTGAGACTATTATAGGCGTAAGAACTCCGCAGATGAGAAAAATCGCGAAAGAGGTTTTTGAAAGCGATTACAGAGATGAGTTTTTAAACAATCTCCCTCATAAATACTACGAAGAGAATCTTATTCATTTTTTTGTATTGGCGTTGATTAAGGATTTTGACGAATGCGTTAGTATGGTGGAGGAATTCCTCCCTTATATCGATTGCTGGCCTGTATCGGATCAGGCAACCCCGAAGTCATTTAAAAAGAATCATCAAAAGCTTTTGCCGTATATAAAAAAGTGGATTGCGTCGCAACATATTTATACCGCAAGATTCGGAATCCGAATGCTGATGAATGAATTCCTCGGCGAGGATTTTAAGGAAGAATATTTAGAGCTTGTGGCGTCGAAAAAGGGCGAGGATTATTATCTCAAAATGATGATCGCGTGGTATTTCGCGACGGCTCTCGCGAAAAGATACGACGAGAGCGTTAAGTATATTGAAAACCGCAGGTTAGATGAATGGGTACATAAAAAGGCTATCCAAAAGGCGGTAGAGAGCTATAGGGTAACGGATGAACATAAAAAATACCTTAAGAGCTTAAGATAAAGAATAATAAACATATAATAAAGCATAACCGCCGATTTATCGGTAGTTATGCTTTCGTTTTTTTGTAAAAGGTAAAATGATTTTTGTTTTAACGTTTCGCTTTAGTTACGCCTTCGTTATATAATATCTGCTGAACAATTCAAAAACATAGAAATCATCTTACATTATAACAGTTTTTGAATTGTTTAAGTGCAAGGGTTTTGAAGGTTTACGGAAAAAACTCTTGCACCACGCAAAGAAACGCTTTCTTTGCGAGAGCAGATTTATAAAGGTTTACTGAAGCAAAACGCAGTTTTTGAGCCAAAACACAATCCTGATTGTGTTTTGGTAAAACGACGACGGCGTGGCGTCGTTTATTCAGTAAACATTATATAAACTAAGTTGTGTAGAAGGAACAGCCGTTTTTACCGTTTCTTTTTGTTTGGTACAGCGCCTTATCCGCTTGATTGAAAAGCTCAGACGGATTTGGGGCATTCTTTCCGTGAGATACTCCCGCGCTGACGGAGATTGCGGGCAGTCCGTCAGATGTATCGGAAAGCAGCTTGTTTATCTGCTCAACCTTGCTTTATATTATTTTTCGCAACTTGCTATTGAAATTTGCGGGTTAAAAATGATATAATTATATAAAAGCATTACGGAATGATATGTTAAGCAGGAGGTTGTAGAGATATGGCGAAAAATGAAACCGAACTTCCGAAAATCGAATCCGTTAAAAACGGGGTTAATCCTCCGAAAAACGCTCTTAAAGACAGAAAAACCGTTTTGAACGCAAAAAGGATTGAAACTGTCGTTGCGATACTTCTCGGCATTACTACGCTGTTCTCGGCTTGGGCTACATGGATCGGTTCTCTGCACAGCGGAATCCAGTCTATCAACTTTACAAAAAGCAATAATATGGCGTCGAGGGGTACCGCTGAATATAACCTCGGTATGCAGATGTATCTTTCCGATTATATGGTGTGGAATACCCTAAAGGATTATCAATATGAGTTGGAATCCGCTAAAGTTGACGGAAATCAGAAAAAGGCGAATCTTATAAAAGAAAAAATAAAAACATACAAAAAAAATAATATAAGCGAAATACTGAGCAAAGGCGTAAAGTGGATGGAGAAAAACAAAGAAGATAATCCATTTAAAATGCCTGGTATGGCAGAAGAGTATTTTGAGTCGGCACAGGGAAAAGTTAATCAATCGCAGAAGCTGCTTG
>CAJOHT010000064.1 GCA_905234305.1 uncultured Ruminococcus sp.
AAATCTCCGCCAAAAACGGAAGGTATTTTGACGTACCCGTGTATATGCAGTCGTCTTTCGCGCTAAGCGCCGCGACATTTACGCTTAAGTATGATACTAAAGAGCTGTCATATAGCAGAGCTTATACCGATATCCCTTCGGCAAAGGTGAAATCCAGATATACGGACGGAAGCGTAAAAGTTATATTTCTGTGTCCCGAGGGATTGCGGATAAATAAAAAGTCGCGGTTTTTAAATGTAAGGTTTAAAGCTGTTAGCGCAGGCAGTTGTTCAATAAAAATCACCTCCGAGGACTGCGTTGATCCGAAGGCTAAAAACTTTACTGCTCCTAAATCGGTCAACTGCACCGTCTATACGGGAGGAAAATCCGTCGGCGGCCGCGGTAAAACAGCTGCAGGAAGGTATAACTCCTCAGGCAAATCATCAGGCAAAAAAAGTTTCAATTTAAAACTCGAGGACTATACCGAACCCAAATACGATATTAAAAACGGCGAGGATAACGGGCTGATATACGATTTTAAATCAGCCTCCGCCGATAAAGACAACCCGCTGATAACCGTCGCGATAATCGTATCCGCGGTAATCGCGGTAACGGTATTCGCCGCGATAAAGCTAAAAAGCGGTAAGAAATCGGATAAAAAGAAAGACAAAAAGCGGGAGGAAGAGTAATGAGCGAGCCTATTAGTATTACCCATCCATTCCCGCCGCTGTATAACGAAAACTCGGAAACGCTTATTCTAGGCAGCTTCCCGTCGGTTAAATCGCGCGAGGCTATGTTCTTTTACGGGCATCCGCGCAATCGCTTCTGGAAGGTTATTTCGGAAGTTTTCGGCGAGATTGAACCGAACTCAATCGAGGAGAAAAAATCCCTTATACTGCGCAACAACCTCGCGCTGTGGGATTCTATCCGTTCCTGCACTATAACAGGCTCATCCGACAGCTCGGTAAAAGATGTTGTTCCTAACGATATTTCCGAAATTTTAAAAAACAGTAAGGTCAACAGGATTTTCTGCAACGGCACGCTGTCTTATAAGATGTATATGAAATATATCTATCCCGATATAAAAATAGAGGCATTAAAGCTCCCCTCAACAAGCCCCGCCAACGCCGCGTTCTCATTAGAGCGGCTGGTTGCGCAATGGGGAATAATACGCTGAATTGAAGAGAGGTCAACGGAAATTTCGGCATCATTTTAATTCTAAATCAGAATAATAGAACCCCGTATGGCAATTATTTTTACTATACGGGGTGTTTTATGTGAAAAAAATTAAAAAATATTTAAAAATATACAACAATTTTTTTAACAAACCCTTTATTTTTCGTAAAAACTATAGTATAATACTACTGTATAATTGTAATTGTGTAATGTGATTTTTGTTTTTTGATTTAGGGGGTTTTAACTAATGAATGTAAAACGGATATCTAAACGAACCTTGGCGGCGTTTTTAAGCGTCCTTCTGCTCTTGTCCACCCTTGTAGCAGGCTCCGTCGCGACAGCGAATGCGACGGCAACGTGGAGTAAATCAGGGTCTTATGTTTATACTTACATTGATACAACAAATTTGACTGGTTGGTCTGTATCGAAAATAAGGATGGTAGCTGTAACCAATGATACTATATTTGTTTCTGCCGCTTTTAGCACTGTATCAAATACTAATTTGCGTTATAGAAATGTTAATAAAGATTTTTCATCTATGACTTGGGCAGATATTCAATATATCTTTTTCGTTGATTATAAAGATACAGACAGCGCTATATCTTTTTCGTATGGTTCAGGAGAGGGAAAGAATTATCTTTCGGTTGATGCATTTATAGAAGATAAAACTAATCATTATTCAGCGAATTATAGCGATGGATTAACCATTTCAAACTATAACAGATTATTATTTGTTTCTGATGAGAGCGGAACAGAGTTAAGGACTTTTAATCTTGGCGGAACAGCGTTAGATGCAAATGCGGTAATGAATCTCCCACAAACAATAAAGATTTATACTGATGGAGTTGAATCATCTACTGGAGGTTCAATTTCAATTGCCAGTGGCGGGTATTATACAATGAGTACAACTAGTTCAGTATCGGAATCTTCGTCTGAGGTGTTATCGAGCGGAACTGAATTATCTTTTGCAGCAGTACAGAGTTCTCAAGCAACTATTACTGTTACTGCTAATAGTGGCTATGTTTTTGAAGGCATTTATTATGGAGATACAAAAGTTTCGGATGCGCAGAATAAGTATCGAATAGATAAAGAAAAAACACCTTTAATTGCAAAATTCAGATCACTTGGTGTTGTCCAAACGGTAAGTGCTGTTGAAGGCGGCGGAACTGTTTCCGTATCGGGCGGCGGCAGTTCGGGAACAAGTATAGATGTACCGTCAGGTACAAGCGTAACATATACCGCTATACCTGCCGCGAATTATGAGTTTGGCGGCTGGTATACGGCTTCCGATTTTAACAGCGGATTTGTATCGTCTAACGACCCTTATACATTTAACGCGACCTCCGCGAATACTTTATACGCTAAGTTTACTCATACGGTTGTCGAGGAGGATAACCCGAACAATATTGACGAAACAACTCCATCCACTAAAAATACAGGCTCGAGGAGTACTAAGGCTTCCCTCAGCACCCAGGCTGTAAACTATTATACGAACGATGTTAAGGAGTATATTGCTAATACTGATGTGTATGGTGACTTCCAGACCTTAGCGGGACGCGAAGATAACGCTGGTAAAGACTCATTTGACTCCATATATACTAACGGCGATAGCGGTTATACAAAAACTGACGGTAAGTATGTAGAGAAAAACTCTTTATTCACCACTCTTCACGATATAATGGAGTCGACCCATACCCACGGCGTTTCTTACCCTGCTTACGGCAAAAACTCCCTGGCTCACTATTGGCTTACTACAGATACCTCGGCTGATAATGTTAACGACGGCAGGGGAGTATACACCTTCTTCTACGAGAATGTTGACTGCTATAACCACGAGTCAATGCAGCGCGAGCATATCTGGCCTAAGAGTAAGGCTTCATTCCTTATGAAGACAGGTCTCGGCGGCTCAGACCTTCATCACCTCCGCCCCGCGTACGGCAAGGTTAATAATATAAAATCCAACTGGGGCTTCGGCTCACTTCATGATTGGAGCAGCACCTATTATAAAAGCGGTTGTTATAACAAACGAACGGTAAATTATCCTGCCGATAGGATTTCGCTCTGGAGAGCGGATGTTGTGGACAGCGACAGCAAAACCCGTACTTATATTGACGTAAGGGACGATGTACGCGGCGACGTAGCGCGTATTCTCCTCTATGTATATACAAGATGGAAGCAGCCTAATCTTTACACAGATATCGTTAATGATGACGGTACACCCAATACAGACAAGCTCCCCGAGCTTGACCCCGACGACAGCAAGGATACGGGCGAAAGAATTATCCAGAGCAAGGAAGTTCTCCTCGACTGGATGCGAAATGACCCCGTTAGCGAATGGGAAATGCAGCGTAACGATTATACCCAGAAAATCCAGGGCAACCGTAATGTGTTTATCGATTATCCCGAACTCGCGTGGCTGCTGTTTGACGAGACTGTTCCGAGCGGTATGACGACTCCCTCGGGTATGGCTAACAGCGGAACCGATATTCACGCCGGCGCTGTTCCTACATTTACTGACGGAGTAGAACTTGATTTTAAAGGTAAACTCAGTTCCAGTAACGGCGTAGCGGAAATTACAGCTTATGATTTGACTACCAAGAAGGAAGTTAAAAACGGCGATACTGTCGAAAGAGGCGATATCATAACCTATACGATCAAGCCTGATGAATCTACAATATCAAAGATTACCGAGTTCAGTTCAGATGATGATACTCATATGGGCAATGATTATCGAAGAGAGATACTTGAGCCTAATACGGATACAGAATATTCATTTACAAGACAAGCGGGTTACTATAACGGCTTACCGAATACAACTTACAAGAAAGAACGATTAAAAGTAACTCTTATTTCAAAAGTCTGTGAAGTCAGCTTTAAAATCAACAGCGTTACCGTAGGCGGCGTCAGTGCGGGCGGTTCGGGCTCGGGAATGGTGACAGCGAGAATTACGGGAACAAATACTATACTAGAAAATGGAGATACTGTTGATAACGGTACCAGCGTTACTTTCACATTTACACCCGACTATGGTTCGCAATTCTTTAGCTTGACAAATAATTCAGGAAATCAAACCGCGAACACCTCAAACATTACAGGTACAGACAGTTATACTTACACAGAGGTATTGAATAGCTCAGGTTCCGTTCGTAAAAAAGAGTTTAATGTTAAATTTGCTCAGACCTTTAACGCGAACGATAAGGTTACGACCGAAGGTTCTGAATATGATAAAAAACAACATATCAACAACAAGGGTATGCGTCCCGACGCGGCTGACGAATGGGGCGATCGAACCGACTTTACCGAGAATTTTGAGATATGCGGCGTTCAGATCAAACATGATGAGAGTAACCCGAGCAATAATGCTCTCAGATTCGTTTCGGTAATCGACAAGAATATACTAGATAAGGCTGAGTCCTACGGTTACGTAATCGGTTATACCAACAGAAGCAATCTTGATAACAAAACTATAAACAGATACGCTTACTCCCTCGTCAAAGACAATGACAACTACGGAATAACGATTGACTGTACGGGTACAAGCAATGACCAGTTCGGCGACTACGGTCTGAGCGGTACAACTACAAACTACAAATATATTACCGCTGCGGTAAACAATATCCAAGACGGCGGCGATGTAGGCGTGAATACGGTTATTATCGCGAGGCCCTACGTAGTGCTTAAACCTGAATACCGCGCGTCAGGCGGTCCGTCGGTTATCTACGGTCAGTATGTTGACGTTTCTACAGGCGAAAACTATTGCTCATGCTCAGGCTCATATACCGATGTTCTTGCGTTGGCAAACGCTCAGTAAGGAGGAATTATGATGAATAAATATTTAGATTTTACCTCCAAAAAAGAATATATCGCTCCGATGATTTATATCGAGGAGCTTGAAAAGCACGATGTCCTGACTGATTCGGACAACGGCGAAGCTGATGCGAACGGATTCCATTTCGATTTGTTCTCATCAATGTTCAGCGACTAGCCTTAAAAACTTCCGACAGGGTATAGCAAGGGCGCGGTACAGTTTTGTACCGCGCCTTATCAGCGTAAATTTGGTTGTAAATCACTCCGAATACTCGGATAAAAAATCTCTTATTTCGTCCTCGGCTTCCTTAACTTCGTCGTAAAACATAAGCGATGATACTCTTAACGCTCCGTTGCCGAGGATTATAAGCTGTTCCAGCGCGTCAGAGGTGACTACCCTTACCCTGTGGTTTTTCGCGAGCTTATACGAGGCTTTCTCAATATACATATCGGCGGTTTCGGCTTCCTTTGTGTATATTATTTTTATGCCGTTAATTTCCTCGATCTCGCGCTTAACGCCCTTGACCTTGTACGCGTCAAATACGAGAATAAGATTACATTTCCTGTAGCCCTGATAGTTACAGAGTATATTTATTAACGCCTGCCTCGCGCCGTCAATATTGTCCTCGCTGAGTTTTCGTAACTTCTCCCACGCGAAAATAACGTTATACCCGTCTACCAAAAGATATTCCTCGCCGTCAAAATTCGACGGCTTTGTTTTTTTGTACTTATTATCCTCGGGAACGGCTTTGTAATGCCTGCGTTTTTCGCCTGAATTACGCTTTTTTACCGCGCCGTAGGTCTGCTCGAAAATGTTCATAAGCTCTTTGTCGAGCGCAAAGATATCTTTAGCGCTTTTAAAGCTCGCGAGCGTTTTAACGGATGCTTCGCGGGACTCGCCGCGGTTTGCCGAAAGTACGCTAGGCAGGTGCATTCTGTCGCGGACTTCATTCCATTTTACCGTATGACCCGCGCCGTGAGAACAGAATACCGAGTCGCAGGGATTTTCGATATCGTTATCGGGATTATAATTGAAACGCCTGATAACCTCCTCGGGATTATGGCATTCTTCGTATCCTTTCAGGCTCAGGCTCATTCTGCCCCTGCCCTTAGTGTACCCTATAAATTGCGAATTGTATCCGCGCATTTGAGATACGGGGGCAGTCCCTTTAA
>CAJOHT010000065.1 GCA_905234305.1 uncultured Ruminococcus sp.
CTCACCCTGACGCTCATACGCCTGAGATACGTTCTTGCCGAATGTCATAGCGGCTCTTCCGAGGTCGTTGAGCGATATCCTGCAGATAATCAGGCAAAGCGTTATAAGCACCACGAAAACAACGCCTACAGCCGCCCACCATCCAAATGCGAGAAGCAGAGGATATCCGATAATTCCGCTGAAAAATCCTCCGCCCGCCATAAATTTGTTTTCGGCGGCAAATCCGTTATAGAAAAGATTTCCGAGCGCGCTTAAATAACCCCTGTCGAGATAATGCTCCTTAGAGATAAGGTACACGGCGCTCTCGGCAAGCAGGATTATAGCTACGCCTATAGCTATTTTTATTTTAAAATGAGAAATTGTTTTCTCCAAGGTTGTAATTACGGCAAGATAAATAAAGAGTATCGGAACGAGTATAATACATATTCCGAGTAAGCCGTAGAAAAATCCTCTTATAGTTTCCCATACCGAAGCCCCAGGCACAAATACAACGAGAAGCGATAAAAGAGCGCAAGCGAAGTAGATAAGCGCCTTTACCTTCGGGTTAAGTTTACGCTTAACATTCACGCGGTTTTTGGTCGTTGCCTTGGAGGATTTCGGCGAAGGTTTTTTATTTGATTTTTTGGCGGGTTGTTTTTTTGCAGCCAAATCATTCACTCCGTTTTAAACAATAGTTACTATACTGCCCGACACCATTTCGTAAACACTGACCGCAGTGACGATAAGTCCCACAACAGCAGTATAGATAATAAACACAATCATTTTATCGGTCTTTAACAGCCATTTAAACAGTACGATAGCGAAGTAACCGACGATCGCGGCGGCGATAACGCCGCAGATTACCGCGATAATATATTCGGAATTAAGCGCCGAGGCGTCAACGTCTTTTATCTCGAGCGCCGCGGCGGCAATTATCGAGGGGATCCCGAGTACAAAAGTATAATCGAGCGCCGCCTGCTTATTGATTCCGCGCATCTCACCTACCGCAAGCGTAGTTCCCGAGCGGGAAAGCCCAGGGAATACGGCGGCAAAGCACTGACCTATACCTACGAGTATAGCGTCAAGCACCGTATAGCGGGTACGTCCGTTACCGCTGTAGTTGCTGTCGGCGTCCTTAGCGTAGTGCTTAGCGGTAGCGCGCTTGTTACATCTGCTTCCGATAAAGAGGAGCAGGCTGGTTGTAAGAAGCGAAAGTCCTACTACGATAAAATACTTGCTCTCGGCGAATAAATCCGCTAAATCCTTAACCTTCATATCCGTTCCGGGAATCGGCAGGAACAAAAGGAAAAGCGGAATAAGTCCGATAAAGAGCATAACGATCAGGTTACGGTCTCCGTCCATTTTAGACCACTTGAATTTTCCCGTAAAAATATCCTTAATAAGTAAGAAAAACGCTTTAATAAGCCTCCAGATAAGTTTACGGTAGAAGAAAATTACCGCGGCAAGCGTACCGATATGTAGCATAACGTCAAGGAATATACCACCGTCATCCATATTCATAAGATGCTTAGAGATATTCAGATGTCCGCTGCTAGATACGGGCAAAAATTCAGTAAGTCCCTGTACCGCGCCGAGAATCACTGTTTTGATAATTTGAGTAATTAAATCCATATTTACCTCCCATAAATTTATGTATACTTGCAAACGCAAGTATTTATTCGTTGTTTATCATACCATACAGGCAGTCGAGAGCGTCGGTAAGGCTTCCGACCGAGTTTATCAGCCCGACGTCAACCGCGCGCTGTCCGTCGAGAATAGTCCCGACATCCATCACAAGCTCGCCCGTATTCATAACAAGATTTGTATAATCCTCTTTACTGATATCCGAGTTGTCAACGACGAAATTAGTGATTCTGTCCTGCATACGCTGATAATACTCGAAAGTCTGCGGTACTCCGATAGTAAGCCCCGTACTTCTGACAGGATGAACAGTCATCGAGGCGCTTTTAGCAATAAAACTGCGCTTAGCCGATACCGCAAGAGGGATACCGATCGAGTGGCCTCCGCCAAGTACGATCGAGACGACGGGCTTTTTCATCCCCGAGATAAGCTCCGCTATCGCAAGCCCCGCCTCAACGTCGCCGCCTACGGTATTTATAAGAATAAGCAGTCCGCTTATCCTCGGGTCCTCCTCGATAGAAACCAACAGCGGAATAACATGCTCATATTTAGTAGTCTTGTTATTCTGCGGCAGGACATAATGCCCCTCGATTTGCCCGATAACGGTAAGGCAATGGATGATCTTTCCGCCTCTTTCGGCTATTATCGAGCCTGTGTCCTCGATTTCATCAATATGCTTTTCGTCAACAGGGCTGTCGTTATCAACAGACTCGTCATTTTCCCCGCAGGGATTCTTTACAAACTCGTCGTTTTGGCTTTTATTTTCATTCATTTTAACTACCTCCGCGTATATTTTACCCGCGAAAGCGTAAAATGATGTACACACTACAGAAAATTATACCATTTTTCATATTATATTTCAAGAAAATTATTCTTTTTTCTAAATAAAAATCATTTTATAAAAGAATTATAGTATGCTATTAGTAATAATGTACATAAGTTTACTTGAGGTGAAATTATTTGGAAGTTCAAACGTGGCAGATAATTGTAATTATTTTATGTATTTTACTGTCTGCTTTTTTCAGCTCTGTTGAGACCGCTTTCTCATTCGTGAATAAAATCCGAATTCAGAGCTACGCCGATGACGGCAATAAAAAGGCTAAGAATGTTCTTTATATTACCGAGCATTTCGACAACGCGTTAACGGCTATTCTTATTTGCAACAACATAGTTAATCTGGGATGTTCCTCGCTGGCTACGGTAGTTTGTTTAGAGATTTTCGGCAATATCGGCTCGGCGATAGCTACGGGAGCTACAACATTCCTCGTACTTACCTTCGGCGAGATCATCCCGAAATGTCTCGCTAAGGAACACGCCGAAAACTACTCGCTGGCTACAGCGGGAATGTTAAAGGCGATAACGGTTGTTTTAACCCCGATAGTATTTCTTTTCGTAAAACTTAAAGAAGGCGCATTAAAAATCGCGGGTACAAAAGCCGAGCAGCCGTCCGTTACCGAGGACGAGCTTAAACAGATAGTTGAAAATATCGAGGGCGAGGGCGTACTTGAGGAAGACGAGAGCGAGATGGTTCAGTCGGTACTAGATTTCGACGATAAAACTGTTCTCGAAATACTTACCCCGAGAGTCGATATGACGGCTATAGATATTATGGATCCTCCCGAAAAGCTCCGCCATATCATTATGGAAAGCCGATACTCGCGTATTCCCGTTTATAAGCTATAGACCATATTATCGGTATTCTTCATACTAGGGATTATCTGGAGGATTTAGCCAACGGCGACGAGCCCAATATCGGAAAGCTCATCCAGCCCGCGTACTTCGTATTCAACAATCAGAATCTTTCAAAAATACTCAGCGATTTTAAGCGCAAGCGCCTGCATATCGCTATCGTCACAGACGAATACGGCGGAACTCTCGGCATAGTTACTATGGAGGACTTACTCGAGGAAATCGTCGGAGAAATCTGGGACGAGGACGAGGAAATCGAACAGGACTGCACTAAAATCTCCGATAACGAGTATTTTGTCAGCGGAGATATGCCGCTCGAGGATTTATTCGACCTCGCGGATATCGACCCCGACGATGTAGAAACCGACGCTGTAACGGTCGGCGGATTTATACTCGAACACTTTACTACTATTCCCCGAAGAAAAGCGAAGTTTTCGTTCAGGAATTTACAGCTTACGGTTCAGCAGGTTAACAGCCAGCGTATAATTTCGGTTAACGTAATAATAACCCCCGCAGAGGATAATGAGAAGGCTTAACACCTTCTCATTTTTTTGCATATAAACGAAACGGGCAGGCATAACAGTGTCCATAAGCACGAATAAAACGCGCAGACCTGACCCTTAAAATTAAAATGATTCTTTGAGTAATCCCAGACATTCAGCTTTAAAAGCCTGTTAAAAACGCATCCCGATATAAACTCAAAGCCCGTAATAACCGCTCCGCCCGTAACGCATTTTATTCTAAGAGGAATTTTTTCCGCTTTTTCAAAGAGCTTAAATAGCGCTAAAAAACACGCTCCGCCCGTTAAAAGCATCGACCAATGCGTTTTACCCCGCCATAAAATTTCCAAAAGTCCGTATCCGATACCGCCCAGTAAAAACAAACCCGCTTTTCTTTTCTTTAACATAAAAATCACCGTCAATAGCATTCGCAAAGACGGTGGTTTTATTTATTGTTATTAATATCATTCACTATTTCTTTTAATTCTTCTAAAGAATATAAACAGTTAACCGCAGATAACATAGCGTTAGTTGTAAGGTATGTAGGCATTCCGAGTTTTTTAAGTAGGTTCTCCCTTAGCGCGGCGGAATTCTCCCTGCCCGTAAGTCCAAGCTCATAGAGGTGGATTTTCTCTATACCGCCTGTATCTGCCGTTGAATTCTCGTTTAAAACAGTAGCTCCGCTGCTTCTTACAGCCTTTAAAATTACCTCCGCGCTTACTCCCTCAACTCCGAGCAATCCTTCCTTAGAGGCTTCCGCCTTACGCTTTTCCTTACCCTTAAGCTGGGGAATATAGGCGTGTTTCAGGCTGCTTTCAGGTACTATACCCTTTAGAAAATTCCGTATCACAAAACCGCCCGAGTCGCTGTCGGTAAGAATCAGTATACCCCTTGTCTCGGCAATTTTCCTGATAAGGCTCTGTTTTTCCTTGTCTTTAAAAATCCTGAAGCCGCCTGTTTCGATAATCGGCGTATCGACAATTTGCCTTAGCTTGATCCTGTCGTATCTACCCTCGACGATAATCGCCTCTTTAACGCTTATCATTCACGCTCACCCGCGTAGATAATCAACTTCGCGACTAAAGCCTCGATAAGCACTCTTCCGTTCACGGAAACGCTTCTCAGCTTGGCGGTAGTTTCGGTTATTTCGTCAAGGCTTTTTCTAAGCATAGGAGTTGAAATCCTCCTGATTTTATTTCCAGCCTTCTTGAGCGCGAACTCACGCCTTCCGTATCCGAAATCCTTAGCGACCTGAGCGATAGGAGTACCGCTCTCGGCGGCGACTCTCGCCCTGTAAAAATCAATATACGACATACTTATAACGCTAATAATCTCGTTAGCGTCGGCTTTATGGTAGAAAAGCGCGTCGAGTGTATTAAAAACCTTATCGCTGTCGAGCGCCACAATAGCGTCCGTAAGGCTGAAAATATTCGCCTCAAGCTGCTTAGTAACGAGCTTCTCGATATGAGCAGTAGTAATAACCTCCTCGTCCCCTATATAATTGCAGAGCTTATCAAGCTCGTTTTTTATTGTATTAAGGTCGAATCCCGCGTATTCCTGCAGCTTAAACGCATCAGCCTGCTCGATTTTTTTGCCGCGGCTGTCAGCCCATTTTATAATCTGTCTCGCCAGAGAAAGGTCGGTCTCGCGTCCCATAGCGCAGACTGTACCCTTTTTAGCGATATATTTCTTCAGCTTCGTAAAATTAGCCCCGAGCTTCTTCATATCCTGCTTCAGGGTAGGCATAGTAAATATAAGCACCGTAGTATCGGGCAGGTTATCCATTATATCGATAAGCCTGTCCACTTCGCTTTTAGGGAAAATCTTATTATCGTTTACGTCGAGATCGGATATAACTACAACATTTTTCTCGCTCATAAACGGCGCTACCTGGACCGCAACGGCTATATCATCAAGCTCGTAATCCTTATCGAATTTATGAAAGTTGAATTCGGGCGGATTTTTACCCATCAGTTTCTCGAGGAGCAGGCTTGTATCAGCCTTTATATACATCTTCTCCTCGCCGTAAAGCAGGTAAATCCCCGAGAAGATTTTTTTATTGATTTGTTGCCTTAATTCTTTTCTGGAAATTTCAGCCATTATTTAACCTCATTTAAATTCTATTTTAAATTCGCCGTTTTGGGCGAAAGATACGTTACGGTACATTTTTGGAGGATAATCGGAGGAGGTCCAGACGATTTCCCCGTAATTAAGCGCGCCGATATTCTCAATATTACCGCACGCTATAAGATAATCGGGAGAACAGTATTCTTCGGGAATAACGCCCGCGTCGCCCTTATAGGGCGCTATCAGAACGCTTATCATCCCGTCGGTAACATACTGCCACGTATGGTTCTTTATATTTACAATCTCATCCGTAACGGTATCGGTCAGCTTTACCGAAACGCTTTTATCCTCTTCAAACTCATTATAATATTTACATTCGCGAGCCTTACGGTAAACTCTTTCATTAGTGTTAAATCTATAATACAACAGAACCTTCTCTACGTCAAATTCATCCAAAATATTTTCGGCGCATCCCATCTCTCGCTTCTCACGCGCGGCGGGTATTATAAGGGTATTGATTTTATAGGAATTATTATGAAGCCTTTCAGACAGGGAATCGAAATTATAACGCGAGCCCCCGCTCGACAACACATCCATACCCTTCGGGGAATTAAGCGATACGCACGTACCCTCGCCCGCCGAATACACGGTAAGCTCGGTTTTATTTGATTTTAATAATAGTCCCGCAGAATAATTCAGCGCCAACATAGCAGCCGATATCAATAAAGCCGCAACAACACTTTTACGCCTGTTTTTAAACATAAGAGCCGCCGCGATAAATACAATAGTTATACCGAACCACAGCTTCATATACAAAGGACTTGAGTAAAACGTTATAAATGGAATATCGGCTATACCGTTTACCGCGAAAACTATCCATTTACCTATAACCTTTGAAATAAAAGCAGTTCCTAAAGTCAAGAGATTCAATATCGGTATATACCATAAAACCGATGTCAGGATTGAAAATACCATCAATCCGCCGACAAAAGGCGAAATGAGAATCGAGTATATAAATACTAACGGATTACAAATCCCGAAAAACAGCAGCGTAATAGGACTTATAGCAACTACGGCACAAATTGAAGCGGCGAAAATCAAGTAAATATACCTTAAAGCTCTTATTGAAAACAACTCCGCGGCAATTCTTATCTTATCGATTCTGTTTACGGCAGAATGTTCCAGGAAAAAGAGATTTATATTTCTTTTATAGAATTTTCTATCGAATACATCGCTAAATTTCGGCAGTCCCCATACGATTCCAGCTACCGAAGCAAACGACATAAGCATACCAACGTCGCCTACCGAGAATGGATTTATAACGGTTAAGAGCATAGCCGCTAAACCGAGGTTATTGAATACATCACTATGGCGTTTAAACAGACTGCCAGTAATCAGAACTAAAATCATAATTCCCGAACGCATAGCGGAAACGGAACATCCCGTAACTGCGACATAAATAAGAATACAAGATACTGTTATAATATATCCCGCTATTCTACCAAAACGCCGCTTTTTAAAAGCGCCTGTAAGCATCATAATATATGACGCGACAATGCTCATATGCATTCCCGATATTACGATAATATAACTGAGTCCCGTGCTTTTGAACGCGTCGTAAAGCTCAGGCGAAAGCGTGTATTTATCGCCGAGAGATATGGCGCTGCATAATTCGCCCTCATATCCCGAAATCAAAACCTTATGAACGTACGTAAGTTTTTCCCTTAAAACGGCGGGAAATATTCTTATATCGGTATACTTAGCGCTTTCAACAGTATAATCGAAGGTATAGCCGTCGTTATATCCGTTATAATCAAACCTGCGGGATTTATAGTAATTGTTGCTAACTCTCCTGAGCGTAACGCCGCAGTTAATCCTATCGCCCAATTCAGCGCCCATATCGACAGCCGTCATTATAACGACCCTGCAATTCGCTTCATTACCGTCAACTTTATCGCAGTCCAGCTCATAAAAGTAATGGTCATAAGCGGTACGGTGATTTGTTAGTATTCCGGAAACGGTACAGGCTTTATCATTATATTGCTCGGTTTTTATTTCGAATATAGAATTATAAACATTAAGATAAAAGGTTGAAAGAATTATAATTATACCGACAAGCACATATACCCTGCGGTTATTCTTCAGCTTTTTCAGCAAAATCGAAAGCAGTATAAGCCCTGCCGCGAACACTAAGGTAAATACCGATCCGTAATAGCCGAAATAAAAAACGACCGAAAACGTTATCAGCATTGTTAAACCGATATACGCAAACAGTCGTTTAGTCATTTTCTTTACCCTTTTAATCTAAAAATTTACTTTGGAAATACGGGGAGTTTCTCGAGGAAAATAATGTCGTCACGTTCAGCGGCGTCGCCCTCGGCGAGTACGGCTACCTTACCTACGGTAATACCGCCCGCCTTTTCAACGAGCTTTTCAAGAGCGATAAGGCTTTCTCCTGTTGAGATAACGTCGTCTACTATGAGAACCTTTTTACCCTTTATTTTCTCAATATCGTCAGTGCCGATATACAGCTTCTGAAGCGATAATGTAGTAATCGAGCGAACCTCTACATTAACATACTCGGGCATATATACCTTTAAACCCTTGCGGGCTACAACGTAAGGAAGATTTTCCTGACGCGCCATCTCGTAACCGAGAGGGATACCCTTAGCCTCGGCAGTAACGATAACGTCGTGTTCGGGGCATTTTTTTATAAGCTCACGCGCGCTCGCGACAGTAATTTCAACGTCGCCGAACATTATAAACGCGGCAATATCAAGCTCCTTGCTAACCTCGCAGAGCGGAAGCTCGCGCTCCAAGCCCGCGATAGTCATTTTATAAGTCTTACCCATATCCTTCACCTCATTAACACATTTTCCCTAAAGTCGTTCCGCCCATAAGGTGGAAGTGAATATGGAATACTGTCTGGCCCGCGTCGGGACCGCAGTTATTTACTATACGATAACCGCCTTTTAAACCGACCGATTTAGCGATTTCGCCAGCTTTAGAGAAGATATGCGCAACAACGGCGCTGTTTTCTTCGTTAAGCTCGTCGGCGCTCGCGATATGCTCCTTAGGGATCATAACTATATGAACGGGAGCCGCGGGTTCGATATCGTAAAAAGCAAGCATTTTATCGTCTTCGTAAACCTTTTTTGACGGAATAGAACCGTCCGCTATTTTACAAAAAATACAATCCATAATTTTTCTCCAAAATGTAAGTTTTTAACACATATAATATTCTAATACATCGCAAATAAAATTTCAACTATTTTTTTGCGCTAATTTTCTTTTCCTCACCAGCTAAAAGGCGCTTAATATTGGAACTGTGCTTAATCACAACAAAAAGCCCTATCATAAACGCCGCCGCCGTACAAAGTACAACGTATGAAACAGGATAATGGAAATTCATATAATCTATAAAGAAAGTCAGAATAAATGTGTATACTGGGAAAAGGCACGCGCAGGTAATGCTCGCGAGCGAAATAATCTTCGAGAAGATAAAAACGATCAAGAATGTCAGATCCTCCCAGAAGATGCCGTTTTCATCATACCAGCCGCCGAAACTATTCCCTTACCGCCCTTAAAACGGAAATATACGGGGTAGCTGTGGCCGAGTATACCGAAAAAGCCGCATAGGTATTTTCCGATTACAACAATTCCGTCTATATCCTTAGACCCAGCGAATACAATCGAAAACATTATACCTCCGATTAGCACCGCGATTACCGACTTTAAAAAGTCAAAAACTATCGTCAATATAGCGGGAACCTTTCCGACCGAACGCAGAACGTTAGTAAAGCCCGCGTTGCCGCTTCCCATATTGCGGATATCCTCTTCACCCTTAGTCGCGATACTCGTAACGATTACGGCA
>CAJOHT010000066.1 GCA_905234305.1 uncultured Ruminococcus sp.
AGATGGAAATCAGAGATATCCTTAACGAGTATGAGTTCCCCGGCGACGATACACCTATCATCATGGGTTCAGCTTATGTTGCTCTTACAAGCACATCTACAGATCCTAACGCTCCTGAGTACAAGTGCATCCACGAGCTTATGGACGCTGTTGACGAGTACATTCCTACTCCTGAGAGAAAGTCTGACCTTCCCTTCATCATGCCCGTAGAGGACGTATTCACTATCACAGGTCGTGGTACAGTTGCTACAGGTAGAGTTGAAAGAGGAAAGATCAACACTAACGACGAAGTTGAAATCGTAGGTCTTACAGAAGAGAGACGTAAGGTTGTTGTTACAGGTCTTGAGATGTTCAGAAAGACTCTTGACTATGCTGAGGCAGGCGACAACGTAGGCGCGCTCCTCCGTGGTGTTCAGAGAACTGAGATCGAAAGAGGTCAGGTTCTTGCTAAGCCCGGTTCAATCAACCCTCATACAAAGTTCCGTGGACAGGTTTACGTTCTTACTAAGGACGAGGGCGGTCGTCATACTCCGTTCTTCAACAACTATCGTCCCCAGTTCTATTTCAGAACAACTGACGTTACAGGTACAATCTCTCTTCCCGAGGGCACAGAAATGTGTATGCCTGGAGATAACGTAGAGATGGACGTTGAACTTATTACTCCTATCGCTATCGAAGTTGGTCTTCGTTTCGCTATCCGTGAAGGCGGTAGAACAGTAGGTTCAGGCGCAGTTATCGCTGTTAACGAATAATTAATCAATAATTTTAAATCCACTCGCTAAGCGGGTGGATTTTTTTGTGAATTGAAATCGAGATTGCGGGTAAAAACAGAAGATTTGTAAAGATTACATTAATTCGTGTTTTTTGTACAAAATTGATTAAAAAATATCGTCAATTTGCAAGAAAATATCGATAATTAAATAAAATAGATTGACAAAAACCCTTGCAACAATTATAATATTCTTGATGCATTATATGCTTCGTGTATTGTATGTATATTGAAAAGGAGGAAAAATTCATGAGCAAATGCAAGTCATTGTTAAAGAAGACCACTGCGGTATCACTCGCTATGCTGGTTGCTTTAACAACACTTTTTTCGTTCTCTTTAACGGCTGACGCTAAAGCTAAAAAGTACGTCAAGTCGATTAAAGTTGCTTCGAAGAAGGTATCGATGAAAGTTGGCGATAAGAAATCAGTAAAAGTTACTGTTAAAGTCGCTAAGAACGCTAGCAAGAAATTTACCGTTAAATCTAGCGCTGGTTCCGTAGCTTCGGCTAAGGTTTCAGGCACAAAGGTAAAGATCACTGCTAAAAAAGCTGGTAAGGCTACAATTACCGTTACCACAAAGGCTAAGAACAAGAAGGGTAAGAAGCTCAAGGCTAAGATTGCCGTAACAGTTAAAGGCAAAACTACTCCCGTAGCTCCGACTCCGACTGTTCCTACAGAAGCTCCTACTGAAGCTCCTACAGAAGCTCCCACAGAAGCTCCTACAGAAGCTCCCACAGAGGCTCCTACAGAGGCTCCCACAGAGGCTCCTACAGAAGCTCCCGGTTCTAAGCTCGATAAAATTACAGTTACAGCTTCTCCCGAGTCTATCTCCGTAGGCGCTACCTCTCAGGTTGTAGTTGCTTCCGCAACAGAGGGTATCGCTATCGCTAAGGTAGAGTACGCTTCTTCTAACAATGAAATCGCTACAGTAGATGAGAACGGCGTTGTAACTGGTAAGATGGCTAACGCGGCTCCCGTTGTTATTACAGTAACAGCGTACGACGCTAACAACAACTCAGTTTCGGGTACAGTTAATATCACCGTAACAGGTTCTCTCTATCCCGACGCTAAAATCAAGGACGTTGCCGAGAGCTATGTACTCGGTATCGGTTCTACAAGAAAACTCAACCCCTCCGCTATTGACGCAGGCGCAGAGCCCGTATTTAATTACGTATCCGACACTCCTTCAGTTGCTTCAGTAGACGACAAGGGCGAAATCAAGGCTCTCGCTGCAGGCGAAGCTAAAATCACGGTTACAATCGCAGGTACAACAGCTTCTGCTGTTTGCGTTGTAACAGTTAAGGATTCCTTCGGAATCGCTTCCTTCAAGGCTACTCACGCTAAGGTATTTACTCTCGCGTTCACAGCGGCAGTTCCCGCAGACGACAGAGCTAAGATCAAAGTTGTAGTTAAGAAGGGTTCCGCTACAATGGATATGAAGAGCGAGTGGGCTGACGACGGCGCGTCAATCAACCTTTCTACAGACGCTAACCTTGATGCGACTGACTACACAGTAACTATCTCTTCCGACACAGTTTCTATTGACGAGCAGAATAATACAGCTAAGACCTCTGTAGAAGCATACGAGGTTAAGAGCGTTAAAGTTACTACTAAGCGCGTTAATGCCAGATACGGAGCAAGAGTTTATTTCGACGCTCTCGATAACTACGGCGACAAGATCAATAATATTCCCGCAAGCCGTTTCACATGGCAGCTTTCCTGCGAGGACGCTAAGGTTAATACCGATAAATTTGGCCTTGATGATTCTTACAATGACTTTATTGTTCTTTCGGATTTAGGCGATGACAACATCGGTGTTAAGGTTGACGAGACAGTATTCGGCGTTCAGGCTATCTATAAGAACGATACCGATATCAGAAGCGGTAAAGCGAATATCGACGTTAAGTCCCTTAAGATTGCCCGTGTTGATATCCTCGATATCGACCTCGACGACGGCGCTAAGAATATCTACGAGAGTGATGTTCCTAAGACATATAACCTTATCGTAGATGCTGTTGACAACTACGGCGAGCCCGTTGACTGGATGCAGTATAATCCCGGTTATCCCGACAGCCAGTATAATAATGAATTAAAGTACGACTCAGATAATACTGACCTCGCGGATCCGCCTAACTTTGTTGATAATAAATTGGAAGTTACTGTAAAAGCAAACAAAAAGGGAACAGCTAAAATTTATATTGCTGCTGACGATCCCGACTTTAAGACCTACAACCTCGTTGTAAAGGCTAAGCGTAAGCCTCTTAAGATTAAGTTCCCCGACGCGAGCGGCTATTCAATCGCGGCTAAGGATCCGACACCTCTTAAGATCCCCGTAGTATTCGAAGATCAGTACGGTGACGAGTCATTATTCAACGCTACATTCGGCTCACCGACTCTGCCTCCAAATTGTAATCTTGCTTGTTCCTACGATTCATCTGTTGACGGCGACTTCGTAATTTATAGCGGCGGCTATGTAGATTATAACGACTTTAAGTCGATTAAGATTACTTATCAGACATACGATGATAATGACGATATCGTTCAGTCTCCGTTTACGCTTAAGGTTGACCCGCAGCGCAGACCTGACTCTATCAGATTCGACTCCGCAGTTCCCGAAGCGCTTATCGTAGGTGAAACAGTTGATATCAACTTCACTATTATGGATAACCGCGGTCAGCCTTGGGGCAGCAATACAGGCGAATACGGTCTGCTTGACGTAACAATGGGTACTACAGATACTAAGTATGTTGACTCAACAGGTGCGGCTACAATTTATACAGACGGTACAGGTACTATTACAATTTACGGCGTTGACGACAGTACAGGTAATAAGAATCCGAAGGTTGCGCTTAACTTCGCTCTCTTCGACGGTTCTACAGAATGTGCGTCTACTACCTTTACACCTCCTACAGTAATCGTATATCCGCAGCTCGGCGGTGCATATCCGATCAAGCTTAACATCAGCCCGAAGGAAGTTAACTCGGGACAGACTCTTACTCTTACATTCACAGCATATGAGGATGATGTAACTCAGCACAAGACCTATACACATCTTTATAAGGATGTTCAGATTACTCAGCATGGCGGTATGCTTCCTGACGCGGTTGTAACAAGAGATATTAACTTCGTTAACGGCGTAGCTAAGGTTGAAATCGAGGCTAAGAACGCTGCGGACGACCTCCTTATCTACACCGAAATTGACGCTGCAGGCTATGGTAGTACAATTTACGTTGAGGCTGCTGAGAAGATTAAAGTTAATCCCGGCGCTCCTGCTGAGTTTGCTGTTACAAGCACATACGACAGCGCTTACGACAATGATACCTTCACAATTGCTTGCGTAGATAAGAACGGCAACGTAGTTACATCTTATGACCAGAAAGATACAAAGTTCTATATCTCTGCTGTGAATAAAATCGGTGCTAAGATTAGCGATATCAACACTAAATTTGCTTCAGGTGTTGACTCCGAAGGCAGAGTTATGCTTACTTTCATTAACGGCGTAGCTACACTCTACACAGATGATTACTGTGCATTCGCTGTTGATGACGTTATCACATTCGCAACAGGCGATAAGAGCTTAACTGGTTCAGTTATCGAGGCTCACTAATCGCTTGACGTAACAGGTTATTGAATTGATAAATTAAATAACTAAATAAAACGGGGGCTGAGAAATCAGCCCTCGTTGGTTTTTAGGTAATAGGTAATAAGTAATAAGTAATAGGTAAAAAAGTCAACGCTCGAAGTTGGCTTTTTTATTATCTGTCATTTTTAATTCCCAGTGCGATTTCGAATAGAGGCGCAAGAAGAGAATTCTTCTGTTCTTCAAATATATATCGTAAATGTCCTTGACATTAAATATAAATAATTCTATAATTATTTTGATGCAATATGCTTCAATTTACTAAAGGGAGGAAATTATATGAGTAAAAGCATTAGTTTGTTGAAGAAAACAACCGCGGTGACTCTCGCGCTGCTCGTTGCTTTGACTACATTATGCTCCTTCAGCTTAACCGCAGGCGCTAAGGCGAAATACGTCAAGTCGATTAAGGTTGGCTCCAAGAAGGCTTCTCTCACCGTGGGTGAGAAAAAGAAGATCAAGGTAGCAGTTAAGGTCGCTGGCAAAGCAAGCAAGAAGTTTACCGTAAAATCAAGTAAAAAATCCGTTGCCACAGCTAAAGTTTCGGGTACGAAAGTGAAAATTACCGCTAAAAAGGCGGGTAAGACTACCGTTACCGTTACTACTAAGGCTAAAGGCAAAAAAGGCAAGAAACTCACAGCTAAAATCAAAGTAACAGTTAAAAAGGCGGCGAAACCCGTTTACGAGAGCGACAGCTCCGTGTACAACCCGTTTGCCGTTCAGATCGGCGCGAGTGCCAGCTTATTCGATAAGGAATCGGTATTCTATACCTATTCGGATAAAATCAATAAGGACTCGACTATGTTCGCCTCAAGCGACGAGGATATCGTTTCCGTAAACTCTAAGGGTGTTATTACAGGTCGTAAGTTAACCGACGTTCCCGTTACTATCCGTGTGCTTATCGTGGATAACGACGGTAAAACTCACCAGTTCTATTCTTATGTAATCGTTACCGACGGTTCTACTCCCGAGATCCCGACTACACCTGTAACTCCTACAACTCCTCAGCCTTCGACTCAGCCCGCGACTTCCGCTCCTGTAGTTTCAAATATCGGTATCGCGTCTTTCGGAGCGACTCACGCTAAGATTTTAACTATCAGGTTTACCGCTCCCGTAAAATCAGCTGACAGAAGTAAGCTCAAAATTACTGTTAAAAAGGGCAGCGCTACTTTGACGATGGAAAAAGAGTGGGTTGACGATTATACCGTTAATCTGACAACTTCATCCGCGCTGGAGGCTACTAATTATACTGCTTCTATCTCGTCCGAAAAACTGCCGATCGACGATTCTAAAAAGTCAGCAGTCTGCTCGGTTGAGAAGAATGAAATCAAGGAAGTCAGAATTACAACAAAGCGTATCGCTAAGGTTAACAACGCAAGAATCTATTTCGACGCGATTGACAGCTACGGCGATAAAATGACAGGCACTAACGCCGATAAATTCAACTGGCAGATTTCCAGCAACGACGCTAAAATCAAGACAGGACTTATTAATGTCAATACCTTGAATAAGGATTGCATCGTGCTTACTAACTTCGCGTCCGACTCGATCGGTATCGAGCCCGATAGCACAGTTCTCAACGTTCAGGCTATTTATAAAAACGACGCTTCTATTAAGAGCGGCGCTAACAGCGTTGCGGTTAATGCGCTGAAAATCGCTCAGGTAGATATCGAGGGTATCGCGCTTACAGACGGCGCTTCGCGTATTTATCAGGAGTCTGTCGACAAGACTTATACTCTCCTTTATACCGCTGTTGACCAGTATGGCGATCCTATCGACTGGGCTGTTTATCATCCGGGTTCTCCCAATAACGCTTACAGCAACAGCTTTAACGCGTATTCGTCCAATACCGACCTTGTTTCCGCTCCTACAATCAATAACAACGAGCTTGTTATTACCGTAAAGGCGAATAAGAGCGGTAAGGCTCAGATTTATACCGTAGCCGACGGTAATCCCAAAGTTTATAATATCGAGGTTCTTGCGCAGGCTGCGCCTCAGAGAATTTCGTTCCCCGACTCAAGCGATTATTCCGTAGTTGCCGGCGAGAATAAAGACCTTCAGGTTCCCGTAACGTTTATCGACCAGTACGGCGATACTATGGTTAAGAACGCTGTTTCCTCTTCTAAATTCAACAGCACCTTCTCATGCGTTAAGAACGATAATAACCTTATCGTAGGTTATGTTTCTAATGTTGAGGGCGACTTCGTTACCTTTAACGCCAAGAATATAAGCTCTGCCGATACAAAGAGCGTTATAGTTACGTTCCAGGCTTATGACAGCAACAATAACCTTGTTTCTTCGCAGTTCGTGATTAAAGTTGATCCCGAGCGCGCACCGTCTACTCTTAAATTTACTAAGGATATACCCGACGCACTCCTCGTGGGCGAACAGGTTGTTGCGGAATATATGGTTATGGATAACCGTTCCGAGCAGTGGAAGGATAATTACAACCTTAATGTTGCAATTGATGTCGTCGATACTACTTACGTTTCGATAAGTAATTCCTCCGTAGCGAGCAACGGTACAGGTACTATTACCCTTAAGGGCAAGGCTGACAGCACTCTTAACTCAGACCCGTATACTACGGTTAAAATCAGACTCGTTTATAAGGGCGAAACTGTTGCCGAAACATCGCGCAAGATAAAGGTTTATCCGAACTTGAGCGATATTAAGATGAATGCTTCTCCGACTCAGGTTAACGCGGGTCAGAAGGTAACGCTTACGCTTAAGGCTTATAAGAATTCCACTACCTTACTCGACGGCTATAACCGTAAGTACACCGACTTAACGATTACTCAGACCGACGGTTATGTAACTAAGACCGATTTTAAGGATGTTGAGTTCGTTAACGGCGTTGCAACCGTTCAGGTTGACGCTAAGGTTGCCGCCGATAGCGTGAAATTCTCGACTAAGATCAGCGTAGCGGGCGGTTCGACATTGACCGTTCAGGCTGCCGAGAGCGTTAAGGTTAATCCCGGAGCGGTTTACGACTATAGTATTACCGCTAAGAAAACAGGTAACTATACTCTTGTTAAGGTTACAGCTGAGGATCAGTACGGCAATATAATAAAGAACTATTCTCCCGCTTCACATTCTTTCCTTACCCTTAACGACAAGGCGCTTAATCCTTCAAATTACTTCAGCACCGCTAATGTTGACTCGGAAGGAAAGGTTAAGCTGAACTTTACCGACGGCGTTGCCGAAATCAGCACAATGCCTTATTGTCCGTTACCCAACGGAACTACCGTTACCATAACAACAGGTTCAATTACTGGTACGGCAATCGCTTCGTAAAACAGAATAATATGATAAGAAGGAGCCTCCGCTTAGCGGAGGCTCCGTTTAATTGAACTTGTATAATTTTCTCGCTATCCTGTAGAGGAATATCGAAAGTTTTCGTCCGGGTTTGTTCTGGATATTCGCTAACGAGAAAAATGACCTGAATCTGATGTGGTTATATAGTTTTTTATCTTTGCTTTTAAGATATTTCCATATATCCTTGCGCTTTTCGTCCTTATCCTCGTATTCGGATAATTCACAGAAGATGTTGGAAATAGTCATCATCATCGAAATGTACTTGCGCATATATTTGCCGAGTTTTCGGCTTATTTTATATACGCTGTCGATAGAATGAGCGTCTATCATATTTTTTGTAACGAGAAGCTGATGGTCGATTTTCGACGCCATAACCTTTTCGTTGACGCTCTGATCCTCGCGGCCGATAAAGTAACGGTAAAAATCGAGGTTCATATAGTAAATGTTTTTAACGTAGGGCAGGGGAGTGTAGACAAAAATATTATCGACATAAAATGTATGCTTCGGGAGAGTGAATTCGTGTTCCCTTAAAAGCTCGGTTCTGTAGATTACCGAGTGCATAAGAATACATTGCGGGATTTTGAATCTGCTTATATCGTCCCATGAAAAAACGGTATCCTGAGGGAATACGTTTTTGTAATGCATAGTGCGCGAGGTTTCATCCTCGATATGCTCATAAACATAGTTGCATACCATCATATCAAGGTTTTTTACCTCAAGCTCCTTGAGCTTTACGAGTACCTGCCTTAATGCGTCGGTATCGAGCCAGTCGTCGCTGCCGACTACCTTATAATATGTACCTGTAGCGTGCTTTAAGCCCTGGGCGATACCTTCGCCGTGACCGCTGTTTTCCTGATGGATAACTTTAATAATGTTGGGGTATTTTTCCGCGTAATAGTCGCAGATTTCGGGAGTGTTATCTTCGGCGGAACCGTCGTCTATAAGGATTATTTCCGCGTCCTCTCCGACCGATAGCAGGGTATTGATACAATGCCCCATATACTCGGCGGAATTATAACATGGAACCGCGAACGTTATGACCTTTTCTGTAACTTCCATAATTACCTGCACCCATTCCTTATCAGCGGAAATTCCGCTGTCGTCAGATTTCGGTTATTATACCATATTTTCGGTTTTTTATCAATAATTGTGACAGTATTTTAACCGAGATTGCCGAGTTCAAGGTTTCTTTTATACGCTGCCTGTACCGCGTTTACAACGACGTCCTCAAGGTTATCGTCCTCGAGCGATTTAACGCCTTCGATAGTGCTTCCACCAGGAGAGCATACCTTCTCGATAAGTACAGACGGATCATCTCCGCTTTCCATAAGGAGCTTTGCGCTTCCGATAACAGTCTGAGCCGCCATAGTGAGCGCGGTTTTTTCGTCGATACCGCATTCTTTTCCGCCTTCGGCGAGTCCCCTAATAAACATATAAACGAAAGCGGGACCGCATCCCGATACCGAGCATCCCGCGTCCATGCGGTGAGGTTGCCCGCGAATTTCATATTATCGAGGAAAACGCTCAGTTCCTCATCGGTAACATTATCACCTTTTGTATAAAGGATTTCACCCTCGCCGACCTCAACGGGAGTATTCGGCATAATGCGTATGACCTTATGATTTCCGCCTGAGAGCTTTCTTATGGTTTCTATCGAAAGTCCTGCCGCCATAGTTACGAGAACAAAACTGTCTTTGCGGGTGTTGAGAGTATCTTTTATTCCCGACAGCATATCCGCCATCATCTGCGGTTTTACGCCGAGGAAAATGTAATCGCATTTTTCGGCGATAGTTTTATTGTCGGCAGTTTTGCCACATGTAATTTCAGCTAGAGCGTCCGCCTTTTCGGCAAAAAAGTCCGCTATAAGTAAATTTTTAGTGCTTTTTGAAACGGCTTTGCAAAGCGCTCCACCCATATTTCCCGCGCCTATAAATCCAAACATTTTTATATATCCACGTCAGGCGTGGACGTTCCTTTCTTAAATTTCATATCCCCCGAACGTAAGTATCCTATGAAGTTTTGGATACATCAAATACGTTCTGCATTTGACTGATACCTATTACTTATTACCTATTACCTTTTAATTTTTACCTCTTAATTCTTAATTATCTTACGTGTCCTTTTCCTCTTATAATGTACTTATAAGTGTTAAGCTCCTCGAGTCCCATCGGACCTCTGGCGTGGAGCTTCTGGGTTGAAATGCCCATTTCACAGCCTAAACCGAATTCTCCGCCGTCAGTAAAACGTGTGCTGGCGTTAACATATACCGAAGAACTGTCGATGCCGCGCGTGAATTTTTCCGCGCTTTCGTTGTCGGAGGTGACAATCGCCTCGCTGTGACCCGTTGAATGAAGGTTGATATGTTTAATTGCCTCGTCAACGTTGTCTACGATTTTAACGGCTAAAATATAGTCGAGAAACTCTGTGTCAAAATCATTTTCACCCGCGGGAGTACCGTCGATAATTTTGATCGCTCTTTCGTCGAGCCTGAGTTCAACGGGGTTTTCCATGCGGTCTGTAACGATTCTCTTTTTTAATTTCGGTAAAAACTCATCCGCTATGTTTTTGTTTACTACAAGAACTTCCTCGGCGTTACATACCGACGGACGGCTTGTTTTAGCGTTCTCAACTATATTAAGCGCCATTTCGATATCCGCGCTTTCGTCAACATAAATGTGGCAGATTCCTGTTCCTGTCTGAATTACGGGAACGGTAGCGTTCTTTACACAGGCGTTAATAAGACCCTTTCCGCCTCGCGGAATAAGCAGGTCGATATAACCGTCGGCAGTCATAAGCTCGGCAGCGCTGGCTCTGGTCGTATCTTCGACCAAGAGAACAAAATCTTTAGATAATCCCTCTTTTTCGAGTCCGCTTTGAAGCGCTTCTACAATTGCCTTCGCGCTGCTGTGAGCTTCTTTTCCGCAGCGAAGCACGCATACATTACCGCTTTTTAAAGCGAGCGCCGCCGCGTCGGAGGTAACGTTAGGACGGCTTTCGTAGATAATTGCTACTACTCCTAAGGGTACCGAGGTTCTTTCGATAATCAACCCTTCCTGAGGCTCGTTGCTTTTAAGAACCTTGCCGACAGGCGAGGGGAGTTTTGCGACATCACGTACGCCGTCAGCCATTCCCTGAATTCTTTCGGGAGAAAGAGAAAGGCGGTCGATCATAACATCGCTTATAACGCCTCGTGATTTTTCAATGTCCTGAGAATTTGCCTCGAGGATCTTATCAATATTCTCTACAAGCGCGTCTGCCATAGCGTTAAGCGCGCTGTTTATTATATCTACAGAAACTAAATTTATTTCAGCTTTAGCTTCTTTAGCTTTTATAAGTAATTCTTGCGTTGTCATATTTTTAAACCTCCTGTTTCTTAAAGAGCGTATAAATACCGTTGCCGTTTAGTATATCATAAAGGATTTCGGGATTTCTGCCGTTAGCAACTATCATATCAATGCCATTTTCAGTCACCATTTTAGCGGCGTTGATTTTTGTTATCATACCGCCTGTACCGAGTACAGAGCCTCTGTCGCCAGCGAGCTTTTCGATTTCCTCGGTTATTTCCTCTACTACATCAATACGCTTAGCGTCGGGGTCTTTATTAGGATCGCCTGTAAACAGTCCGTCAATATCCGATAGCAGAATAAGTAAATCGGCTTTAACGGAAATTGCAATGGTAGCGCCTAAGGTGTCGTTATCGCCTATTACGATTTCGTCGGTTGTAACGGTATCATTTTCGTTTATAATCGGAATAACGCCGAGTTCAAGCAGCCTGAAAAGCGTATTGTTAAGGTTTTTTCCGTAATCCTCAAGCGCGACGTACGCGCCTGTCATAAGTATCTGGGCTACGGTATGGTTATATTCGGAGAATAGCTTATCGTAGGTGTACATAAGCTCGCACTGACCGATAGCTGCCGCCGCCTGATTTGTCGGGATATCATCGGGACGTTTAGTATAGCCTATTTTCCCGAGCCCCATTCCGATAGCGCCCGAGGATACGAGAAGTATTTCGTGACCCGCGTTTTTTAAATCTGAGATTACCTTACACATTTGCTCGACTCTTTTTATATTTAGAAGTCCTGTCGGGTGAGCGAGAGTAGAAGTGCCGACTTTTATTACAATTCTCATTATAAAGCTCCTTTTTTAGTTCAACGCTTATAATAATACCACTAATACGTGTTTTAGTCAATTAAAGAGCTAAATTTTACTATTTAAAAATTGTGATAAAAGTTGTATAATGTTAAAGTGGTAAGTGGTAAGTGGAAAGTGGTAAGTGGAAAGTGGAAAGTGATAGTCTAATGAAGAACACTTCCCAAGTATCCAAAACTTGACATAGGCACTAAGGTAAGCGGGATAGGCATTTATGATAGGAACTGCACGGACAAACGTGGATATTTAAAAGTCACAAAAATTGATTTACAGGGTTATAGATAGTAAAGGGAATTATATACTGGAGAAAAAATGCTGGCATTATATCTTTTAAGCCTTGAGGGCGAAAGTGAAAAAGGAAAATTTGAGAAGATTTATACGCTTTATAAGGGACTTATGCTTTCCCGAGCGTATGAAATACTCGGCGACAGGGAATTGTCCGAGGACGCGGTACATAACGCTTTTATACGTATTCTTAATAATATTAAAAAAATTGACGAGCCCGAAAGTCCGCGCGCTAAAGGGTTTGTAATGATTGTACTTGAGAATGTTGCTAAAACTATGTACGTTAAACGTAAAAAAGAAAAAATAGTCGAGTTGAATGATAATATTGCCGAAAGCTCGAATGTAGAAATAAATACAGAAACTAAACTGACGGCTGAATTAATCGCCCGAAAAATCGCCGAGCTTCCCGAAAAACACAGGGATATTCTCGTGTTAAAATATCTTAACTCATTAAACGATAAGGAGATTGCCTCGGCGCTCGGGATAAGCTCCGCGGCGGCGAGGAAGCGGCTCCAACGCGCCAGAGAAGGACTCAGAAAGCTAATAGGAGGAGAATATGGAGAAATTAATCAATAACGAGATGCTTATTGAAGCTCTTGAAATATACGAGAATAACCGCCTTAATGGATATACGGTTTCCGATTTTACTCCGTCAAAAAAGTTTGAGAGAAAAATGGAGAAGCTAATTATGGAATATAGTTTTGATAAATAAACGATGCTAAGAGTATTTAAGATATCAAGCGGGAATTCTCGGCAATTCAATTACCGAGATGAAAGCGTTTCCTCTTGACATCTGAACATATGTTTGCTATAATAATGGTATGAATAAAGCTATCAAATACAGATTATATCCTACAACTGAACAGGCTGTCATGTTTGCCAAGACCTTTGG
>CAJOHT010000067.1 GCA_905234305.1 uncultured Ruminococcus sp.
GCAACTCGCGGATAAAAACGGAGTTACGCTGCGCTTGTACAACAGGCTTGTAGAACCGCTTGAACAGAGAAAAATACTGCAGAACGCCGAGCGAAAGAACCATACTTGCGAATACAAACAAGAACGGGTCGGAGCATTGTATTTTCAGGAAGAATAAATCTCCGAGAGCGATAATTACCGACTGAAGTTGACCGAGCAGGAAGAAAATAAGGTATCTTCCAAAATATATTTTTTAATATAGTTTTTTGAGTTTTTAGATTAAATATCTATTGATAAAAATATAATTGACTGATATAATATCTATAGTCAGTTAAGACTAACTATTGCTTGTTACAATCAAGCCTGTAATCAGGGGAATGAGTATGAATCTTAATGAGTTGGAAATAGGTCAATCCGCTGTTATTAAAACCGTAGGCGGAAAAGGACAGCTTAGACAGCATTTTTTGGATATGGGAGTTATACCAGGGATTGAGATTAAGCTCGTCAAGCTCGCTCCTATGGGCGACCCTATGCAATTTACGCTTCACGGCTATGAACTTACCTTAAGAGTAGCGGACGCGGAGAAAATATCCGTTGAGCCCGTTACAGGGGAAAGCAGTGAACCTTATCAGATAATAAAAAAGAGCCATCATCCCGGTTTGGGCGAGGGCGGAAAATATCATAAAAAGGGCAGCGGAAATCCATTGCCCGACGATACAACTTTGACATACGCGCTCGTAGGTAATCAAAACAGCGGAAAAACTACCCTGTTTAATCAGTTAACGGGTTCTAATCAGCACGTCGGCAATTTCCCTGGAGTCACCGTAGACAGAAAAGACGGCGTAATTAAAGGCTATAAAAATACCTTGATTACCGATTTGCCTGGAATTTATTCTATGTCCCCGTATACAAACGAAGAAATAGTATCCCGTAACTTCGTTCTTGACGAAAAGCCCAAGGCTATTATAAATATTCTTGACGCGACTAATATAGAGCGCAATCTATATCTTACAATGCAGCTTCTCGAGATGGATATCCCGATGGTTGTGACGCTGAATATTATGGACGAGTTGACAGCTAACGGCGGTTCGGTAGACGTCAATACGTTGGAAGCGTTGCTGGGAGTTCCTGTTATACCTATTTCAGCCGCTAAAAATCAGGGCGTTGATGAGCTTATCAAGCACGCTGTTCATATAGCTCACTATCAGGAGAAACCTCTGCGCCAGGATTTTTGTGACAGTGACGAAAAAGGCGGCGCCGTACACAGATGTCTGCACGCTGTAATGCATTTGATAGAGGATAAGGCTAATGCCGCTGAGCTTCCGCTTCATTTCGCGGCAAGCAAGGTAGTTGAGGGCGATAAGCTCGTGCTTGAAAAGCTGCAGCTAGAGAACAGCGAAAAGGATATGCTCGAGCATATTATCACCCAGATGGAAAAAGAGCGCGGACTCGACCGTAACGCCGCTATAGCGGATATGCGTTTTTCATTTATTCGCAAAGTATGCGGTCAAACCGTAGTTAAACCTAAGGAAAGCAAAGAACATATCCGAAGCACAAGGATTGACAAAATACTTACGGGAAAATATACCGCTATTCCTAGCTTTATTTTGATTATGGTAGCGATTTTTTGGCTGACATTCGGCGTTATCGGCGGAACTTTGCAGAGCTTGCTGGAGTCTGGAATCGATAATCTGACTGTGCTTACCAGAAACTCGCTTGAACATTTTAATGTCAACCCAATGTTTGTAGGATTGATTACGGACGGTATATTCGCGGGTATCGGAAGTGTTCTGAGCTTTTTGCCGATAATCGTCGTACTGTTTTTATTCCTTTCGATACTCGAGGACAGCGGCTATCTCGCGAGGGTCGCGTTCTTTATGGATAAACTTTTAAGGAGAATAGGTCTGTCGGGACGCAGTATTGTACCGATGCTTATAGGATTCGGATGTACCGTTCCTGCGGTCATGGCTACCCGAACTCTGCCGAGCGAACGTGACCGTAAAATGACAATTCTTCTCACTCCGTTTATGAGCTGTACGGCAAAGCTTCCGATTTACGCCTTTTTTGTGAACGCGTTTTTCAGGGAATACAGTTGGTTTGTGATTTCAGGTCTTTACATACTCGGGATCGTTATAGGCGTTTTGATCGCCTTTTTATATAAGAAAACGATTTTTAAAGGCGAGGCGGTTCCTTTTGTAATGGAGTTGCCCAATTATCGTCTCCCCGGAGCGTATAATGTCGCGCGGCTTTTATGGGAAAAAGCTAAGGATTTTATCCAGAGAGCGTTTACAGTAATATTTGTTTCAACAATTATTGTATGGTTTTTGCAGAATTTCAGTTTCCAATTCAATATGGTTAAAAATTCGCAAGACAGTATTCTGGCTCAGGCGGCGGGCTTTATAGCGCCTGTTTTCGCTCCGCTGGGAATGGGTGACTGGAAGATCGTCACCGCGCTTATAAGCGGATTTATGGCGAAGGAGAGCGTTGTATCTACGCTTGAAATCCTTTNNNCGGGATAAATACTGCGATAACAGCGCTCTCGGCAGTTTCGCTTTTAGTATTCAGCCTGCTTTACACTCCGTGCGTAGCGGCGATCGCTTCCGTAAAGCGCGAGCTTGGGTATAAATGGGCGGCAGGAGTTGTAGTATGGCAATGTGTTGTAGCTTATTTAGTTGCTACACTAGTACATCTTACGTGTATGCTTTGTGGATTAGGCGGATGAATATGAGTATATCTGATATTATAATCGTAATCGTGCTGTTGGCAGCGGTAATTGCGGCGCTGTTAGTTATAATCAGAAATAAACGCAAGGGTAAAGGCTGTTCCTGCGGATGTGAAAACTGCACTTATAAATGCCCGAAAAGGAAATAGTACAACGCCGATTGAATTTGTATCAGTCGGCGTTTTTGTATTTCAAACAGTTGAATTATATATGTATGTATGTTAAAATAAATAAAATGCTTATGAAATAAACAGAGGCTTTGTTTATGTCAAATAATAAAATAAATAAAAGTATAAATGAATATGAAATAATGCCCACTAAGCTGGAGAAGTTTATTATAAAAGTTGACGACTTTAAGCAGTCTATGGGGCGCTGGTATTCTATATTCGCGCTCAGGGTATTGCCGTTTCTGATTTATTTTATTCCCGTCGCTGTAATCGTGGGGCGCGGATTATCTTTTATCGAACGTTTCTTGCCGAACGTTGATTTAAGAGGGACATTAACCAACGTGGTGTGTATAGTTGCTATGTTGGGCTTTTTAGCGGTATCGATTCTTTCTCCAAAAGCCGCTACCGTTCTGGAATTAGTATTAGGATTCTTATATTTGTTCTTTGCGTTCCGCAGTCACCTGTTTAATACGGTTTTAGGCTATTTCGTTCTGTTTAGTATGATTTTATTCCTGCTTGTAAAGCTGGTGTTCCTTGTATTTAAGCTTATAAGCATAACTGCTTTTGCGGGCGATAAAAAGAAGAACATAGAGCGCGACGAAAGCGGTCGTATAGTCCGCGAGACTAAGGACAATGTATATTATATCGAAGAAGATAAAAAAGCCGAAGGCGATGAATACGCGAACAGCGAGGATGACGATGTTGCTTATTCAATCGATGATGAAGGCGCCGAGGATTATGAATACGCTAATGAATATAACGCGTCTGACGAGATGGCTTTTTCAAGTGATGATGAAAACGCAGAGGACTATGAATACGCAAACGCGCATAACGCTTCTGATGAGGTAGCTTATTCAACCGATGATGAAAACGCCGAGGATTATGAATACGCAAACGCTTATAACGCTTCCGAAGAGGTCGTTTTTATAAGCGAAGAGGAGAATTTGGAAAACGAAGAAAATCTGGAGCCGATAGCTGTTACGGACGATGTGGTATTCGCGGGCGATGACGAATATCCCGAAAGCGAGCATATAGCAGCAGATACGGACGATGAAATATTTTTCGCGCAAAACGACGAGTTTCCCGAAGATGATGAGAGTGAACGCGCCAAAATGGCTATAGATAACGATTACTTTTTCGGATAAATTTTCTTATGCAATAAATAGCGGAGGCAGATGTAAGCTGCCCCCGCTTTTGCGATTATCCGTTGTATAACATTGAATTTTTCGATTCGCACCTGAGCTTAACGTTATGCTCAGGCATTGTAAAGCGTATTATATATCCCTTGCTTTCTTCATAATCGGGATTAATACGTTCATCGTCGAGGTAGAAGCTGTAGTCGGTGTCGGTAGCAATCATATAGTAATAAACCTCAACCTTTTCGCCAGCCTTGTATTTATCCTTTGCGTTTTCATAAGAGTCTTTATCGCCGCAGTAATCTACGGTATATGCTTTAGCGTTATTGCAGCTGTTAAACAGCAGTATGGAGCCTGTTAAAACTGCCGCAATTGTAAGAATAATAAAAAAGTATTTCAAAACTATCACCTCGTGTTTATTTTATCATAAGAAATAAGCAATGTCTATAAAAATGTTTACACGGCAGGCGGGTTAGTTTATAATAAAAAAGATGATAATATAAATAGCTTTATATAAAAGAGGTAAAAAATGAGGATTACCGTATTAACCGAAAATACAAGTAAAAAAGGCTTGCCTGTTGAACACGGGCTGAGTTTGTATATTGAAGCTAACGGAAAAAAGCTGCTTTTTGATACGGGGCAGAGCGGACTGTTTTCAGAGAATGCCGAAAAGCTGGGAGTGGATTTAAGCAAAGTTGAATTTGCCGTATTATCCCACGGGCATTACGACCACGGCGGAGGTTTAAAAAAGTTTTTTGAAATAAACGAAAAAGCTCCCGTTTATATGAGTGAATATGCGTTTGAGCCCCATTATAACGGAGAAAGATATATCGGGCTTGATAATGACCTTGACAAAAGCCGAATGGTTTTTACCAACGGGGTGACAAAAATCTCGGACGGCTTTACGCTGTATTCCTGTAATGACAGGGAAAAGATTACCGCTTCGGATTCTTTCGGGCTTAATATGCTGAAAGACAAAGTGCTTGTGCCCGAGGATTTCCGTCACGAACACTACCTTCTTATTGAGGAAAACGGTAAAAAAATCCTTATAAGCGGATGTTCGCATAAGGGCATAGTCAATATCGCCGAATGGTTTAAACCCGACGTACTTATCGGAGGCTTTCACATATCGAAGATTAATTCTGAAAAGGAATTAAAATATCTTGCCGAAAAATTAAACTCGTATTCTGTCTGCTATTATACCTGCCATTGTACAGGGGAGAAGCAGTATGAAATAATGAGGCGGTATATGGATGAGCTTTCTTATACTTCAACAGGAGATATTATTGAATTTTAACAAAAGAATATAATAAAAAAAACGGACTTGCCCAAAACCTTGAGCAAGTCCGTAAACGTTGTAATTATTTTACTTTAAGCTGTTCTGAACAGCAACAGCAACCGCAACAGTAGCGCCTACCATCGGGTTGTTGCCCATTCCGAGGAAGCCCATCATCTCAACGTGAGCGGGAACGGAGGAGGAACCCGCGAACTGAGCGTCGGAGTGCATACGTCCCATAGTATCTGTCATACCGTAGGAAGCGGGACCCGCAGCCATATTATCGGGATGGAGAGTTCTTCCTGTGCCGCCGCCCGAAGCAACGGAGAAGTATTTCTTACCCTGCTCGGTACATTCTTTCTTGTATGTACCCGCAACAGGATGCTGGAAGCGTGTCGGGTTGGTTGAGTTACCTGTAATGGAAACGTCAACGCCTTCGTTGTGCATAATAGCTACGCCTTCTCTTACGTCGTCAGCGCCGTAGCAGCGTACGTTAGCGCGCTCGCCGTCGGAGTAAGGAGTTTCCTTAACTATCTTAAGCTCGCCTGTGAAATAGTCGAACTGAGTCTGAACGTAAGTAAAGCCGTTGATTCTGGAGATAATCTGAGCAGCGTCTTTTCCAAGACCGTTGAGGATTACTCTTAACTCTTTATCTCTAACCTTGTTAGCGTTACGAACGATACCGATAGCGCCCTCAGCCGCCGCGAAGCTCTCGTGACCTGCTAAGAAAGCGAAGCACTTAGTGTCGTTCGATAACAGCATAGCGGCTAAGTTACCGTGACCGATACCAACCTTACGGTTTTCGGCAACGGAACCATCGATACAGAAGCTCTGTAAGCCTTCGCCGATATATCTTGCGGCTTCCTCAGCGTTCTTAGCGCCCGCCTTAAGAGCGATAGCGGCGCCTACGCAGTAAGCCCAGCATACGTTCTCAAAGCAGATAGGCTGAATACCTTTAGCGATTTCATAGGGGTCGAAGCCTGCTTCTTTACAGATTTCACGGCTTTCCTCAACGGATGCGATACCGTATTTAGCTAAAACGCCGTTAATTTTTTCAATTCGTCTGTCGTAGTTTTCAAATAAACTCATAACTTCGCACCTCCTTTATTCTTTACGCGGATCTATGTATTTAGCCGCGCCTTCCCACTGACCGTAATGGCCCTTGGCTTTCTCGATAGCCTCGTTAGCGTCCATACCGCCCTTGATGAAGTCCATCATTTTACCGAAGCTTAAGAATTCGTAACCGATAATCTCGTTATCGGCGTTCATAGCAACCTGTGTGCAATATCCCTCTGTCATCTCAAGATAACGGGGTCCTTTTTCCTTAGTAGCGAACATTGTGCCTACCTGTGAGCGGAGACCTTTTCCGAGGTCCTCGAGAGAAGCGCCTACTAAAAGACCGCCCTCGGAGAACGCGGACTGAGTTCTTCCGTAAACAATCTGTAAGAAAAGCTCTCTCATAGCTGTGTTGATAGCGTCGCATACGAGGTCTGTGTTAAGAGCTTCAAGAAGTGTTTTTCCGATAAGGATTTCAGAAGCCATAGCTGCCGAGTGAGTCATACCCGAGCATCCGATTGTCTCTACTAATGCTTCCTCAATAATTCCTTCTTTTACGTTAAGAGTGAGCTTGCAGGCTCCTTGCTGAGGAGCGCACCAGCCGATACCGTGCGTAAAACCGGAAATATCCTTAATTTCTTTTGCCTGCACCCATTTGCCCTCTTCGGGGATAGGAGCGGGACCGTGATACGCGCCCTTAGCTACAGGACACATATTCGATACTTCTGCTGTGTAATACATAAGCAATTCCTCCTTAAATTTTATAAAGCCTAAAATACCCGCAAAACCGCCGCAAACGCGGTTTTAGATATAATATTCCTTATTATGATTATAGTCGAGATAACAAAAAACGTCAAGTCTAAATTATAAATATTTAGCTGAAAAGTGAAATGATATCACATTTTCTTGTATAAAAGTATGCATTTTGTATAATTTGAAGAAATTTACAGCATATCGTCGAGAATTTCAGCCGCTATCCTTACAAGCTCGGGGCAAGGACGTTTTTTATAGTAAGTTTCCGTTCTCTCTTCGGGATCGCTTCCTTGAACGGTTTTTACTCCCGCTAAAAGCTCGCGGCAGATTATTGAGCCGTTTTCCTCTTTGAATCTTCGGGCAAATTCCTGAACGAGAGCGTAATGCTCTTTTTTAGCGTTTATATCCTTAGGGTCGGAGTATCCGCGCACTGTTCCGAGTACCATCGCCGCTCCGCTTACCGCGCCGCAGACTTCGCGCATTCTGCCGAGTCCTCCGCCGAAGGAGGAGGAGAGCTTCGCCGCTGTTTCATCGTCAAGTCCTGTAATGTCCGAGAACGCGAGCAATACCGCCTGAGCGCAGTTATATCCCTCACGAAATAGTTTTTCGGCTTTTTCGCTGTGAATTGACATTTTACCACCACCGTAAATCAGTATAAATATATCATACTATAAAACACGGCTTTTGTCTATTATCGGAATTATGTTCTCCGACAGTTTTATAAGCTGTTTCCTGAAAGGGAGGAGAATTAAAGTAGTCAGTATATTAAACGCAGTATGAATTGCGGCGATTTCAGCGGGATTTATGATTTTTTCCGATATTGAAAACCCGAAAAACAGTTCAGATCCGTAGAATAATAATAAACAAACCGCGGCTCCGATTATATTGAAAGAAAGGTGCAGAAATGTGACTCTTTTAGCGTTTCTTTTTCCACCGAGAGCGGAGAGTACAGCGGTCGAGCAGGTTCCGATGTTTTGCCCTATTATTACGGGAACAGCGGTTTTGAACAGAATATGCCCTGACGCGGACAGTGCCTGAAGTATTCCGACCGATGCCGAGGAGGACTGAACTATTCCCGTGAATACAGCTCCCGAAAAAATGCAGAGAAGCGGGCTGTCGAACGCGGTCATGATTTCCCCGAAACCGTCCGAGCTGGCTAGGGGAGATGACGCGCGTTTCATCAGCTCCATTCCGTAAAGAAGTACCGAGAATGACATCATTATCCTGCCCGTAATACCTTTCTTCGACTTTTTTAAAACAGTAATTATAATTCCTAATAAGAATAATAACGGTGATAAAAACTCGGGTGATAATAGTTTAAAAAAGACGTTTTCGCTGTTGAAGTCGGTAACGCTTAAAATCCACGCGGTAGCCGTAGTGCCGATATTGGAGCCGAAAATAACTCCGAGCGCTTGTTCCGCGCTGATTAATTCCGCGTCCGAAAGTCCGATAAGCATAACCGTAACTGCGGAGGATGATTG
>CAJOHT010000068.1 GCA_905234305.1 uncultured Ruminococcus sp.
AAATCGGCGGAACATCGTCTTATCTTAAATAAATCAATAACCGAAAATTTCCCCGAGGAATCTCCTCGGGGATTTTTACGTCATAAAAGGTTGACACTTGCGCTTACAATGATTATAATATACAATGTAGATTTTTGTGCAGGTGTTAGTATGGACAGTGAAAAAAGCGGAAAAAAGTATATAATTGTAATAATAATACTGATTCTTCTTATTGTCGGGACAGTAGCTTTATTTATGTACTTCTTTAACAGCGGCAAGCTGGATACTTTTGATACAGTCAGCAATATAACCGTTTCCGAAACCGTTGCTCCTAAGGATAATAACAGTAAATCCGAAAAAAGCAATACGATTTCCAATCCTATAGATTTTAAATCTCTTCAAAAGCGCAATGAGGAAATTGTTGCGTGGATAAAGGTTCCCGATACAAATATAGATTATCCCGTAGTGCAAAGCCTTAAATCGGATGATTATTATCTTCACCGCGATATAAACGGTAACTCAAGCTACGCGGGCTCTATTTATATGGAGTATTGCAACAGCGCCGATTTTACCGACAGAGTAACGCTTTTATATGGACATAATATGCAAAATGGATCTATGTTCGCTAACTTGCATAGATTTGAGAATCCCGATTTCTTTAAAAAGCACAGGTATTTTTACGTTTATCTGCCCGATAAAAAACTGACATATGAAGTAGTTTCTGCGCATAATTATTCGGACAGGCATATTATGAACTCTTTTAATTTTACCGAGAATAAGGTTTTTAAGAGTTATCTTGATTATATTTTAAATCCGCGTTCTACCGTAAGAAATGTGCGGAGTAAATTAGACCATAAACTCACTACAGACGATAGAGTTTTAACATTAAGCACTTGCCTTAATTCAGGCGACGGAAGGTATCTTTTACAGGGGGTATTGGTAAAGGATGAGTTTGCAGAGTAATGAGAACAACCATAATAATAAGGGGCTTTATGACGATAACGACTCGTTTTTAGATTTCGGCGGAGCCGATTCCGAGCGGATTACGGGAAAAAGAGATCACTCCGCTTATTCGGACGGTTCTTCCGACGATGTTGAAAGAGCTACTAAACTTAAAGAAGCTATTGAGAAGGAGAATTCCTCGGCATATGATGATTTAGATGATTTTATTTACCGCCAGAACAAAAAGCGTACGCGTACTTCGGGTAAACATCATCACCATCGCCGTCGCAGTCCGTCAAAACTTTCTCCTGGACATAAGGCTTCCCAAATCAAGAAAAAGCATAAGCATAAACATCATTTCCACAAGCACCACCACAGACACCGCAAAAAGCGTTGGCAGAAGGTATTAATCGGATTTTTACTTTTTATACTTGCGCTTTTGATTGCTGCCGCGGTAACGCTTATAATAATGATCAATATCGGTAAATCCTCTCTGCTTGATAAGGGCGGAATGAATATCGACGCTCCTAAACAAGCCGAGGTTGTAGATAACGGTAACGTTATTTATTATAATGGCTTTAAGTACAGGTTTAATGATAATATAACCAGTATTCTTTGTATGGGTATCGATAAGAATAAACTCAGCAAAGTCGGTAAAGACATCGGAACAGGCGGAGACGCTGACTCGATTTTCGTTATAGCTATGGATCTCTCGAAAAGCTCTACCAAGATTATAAACATTTCGCGTGATACTATGACTAATATCGGTATCTATTCGCCTAACGGAAGCTACGTAGGGGAGAAAAAGGCTCAGCTCGCGCTTGCGTACGCCTACGGCGATGGTAAGGAAACAAGCTGTCACAACGAGCTTGTAAGCGTCAGGGAGCTTTTATATAACGTTCCTATCAATTCTTATCTCGCTTTGGATATTCAGGGCATAAGCGCGATCAACGATTCCGTAGGAGGAGTCGACGTAGTATCTCCCGAAACAATCGCCAGCTTTAAAAAGGGCAAGACCTATCATCTTTTGGGCAGTATGGCTCCCGCGTTTGTAATCAGCAGAAGTCACGCTACCGTAGAAGGCAACAGCCTGCGTATGGAGCGCCAGAAAACTTATCTTGAAAGTTTCGGCTCAACCCTTATGACAAAAACTAAAGAAGACTTAACTACTCCGATGAATATTTTTAAAACTGCGTCCCCCTATATCTGTACCAATATTGACGCTTCTAAGGTATCCTACCTTGCGTATAACGCGGTCCGCGGAGAGTATAAGGGCTTCGATATAGTTACTGTACCTGGTAAGGCTAAGCAGGGCAAGAAATACGCCGAATACTATGTAGATGAGAAAAAATGCTTTGAAATGTTCCTTGATGTATACTATATAAACGAAGGAAAAGAATAATGAAAAGGGAGCGGCACAAAAGTGCCGCTCCTGTTTTTAAAAAAATATGTTATTTAAATTATAAGTCCGATCAACCCAAGTATTATCGAGTAAACCGCTCCTGCGATAACGTCGCTTATGTAGTGAACTCCCGCTATAACTCTTGAAATACACATTATTATTCCAATCACTATAAGCGCTATTCCTACCCATACACTGAAGCCGAAACTAGCCATAGCTATAGTAAAAATACTTGCCGAGTGACGGCTCGGGAAACTTTTTCCTATCGTATCTTTTTTTATCAGCGGATCGATATTCATCGCTTCATAAGGTCTCGGTTTATTTATAATGACTCTTAAGATTGAAACGCTTAAAAATGTTACGGCGGGGACTGTAAGAGTTCTTATAAAGTTTTCGGGACTTCCGCCTTTAATAATAACGATAAAATTATTTATCAAAAGAACGGGGTAAACTGCGTAAATCAAGAGCGGCAAATAACGATATATAATTCTTAAAAACAAATATGCTTTATCGTGAGTTCTGAAATATACCTCGATTTTTTTGTATGTATTTTCTGCCATGCTATCACCTAGGTTATTTTAACACAGCTAAAGCTCAATATCAACCTTGTATTTTTTAAACCAGTAATCCAGTTGTATTATATAGGCTAGAATCTGCGGAGCTTTCATAAGCTGGCCGTACCACGGCGAGCTTATACTTTCGGGATGATTAATAATACTTTCTACTCCTTTTTTGGACAGCAATTCATTCAGCGCTGTTTTATTATTTAAAATTTCCTTTACCTTTTTGGAGCAAATCCTCATATATTCGGGATTATGCGTTTTAGGGTAAGGGCTTTTTTTACGCCATACTATATCGTAAGGCAGTATATCCTCAAACGCTTTTCGTACAATTCCTTTTTCTCTTCCGTTATACGCTTTTATTTCCCAGGGCATATTATATGCGTATTCTACAAGACGATAGTCGCAGAACGGTACTCTTACCTCCAACCCGCTGAACATACTGCATCTGTCTTTTCTGTCAAGAAGGCATTGCATAAACCAGTAGAAATTAAGCGAGAACATTTCTCTCATCCTCGCGCTCAACTCGCTATCCGTACTCAGTTTATCAGCCGCGTTAACAGTATCGAGGTATTTTTGATGGACATATTCTTCTCCTTTAGGTAAAATCCCTTTCTTTAAAATACTTCTTCGTATTTCCTGAGATCGCGACCACGGGAAATTATCCTCAAAAAGTATTTCCTGATTATGATACCAGGGATAACCGCCGAAAAGCTCGTCGGCGCATTCGCCCGAAAGCGCTACTGTGTAATCCTTTTTAATTTCTTTGCAGAATAGAAGCAGGGAAGAGTCTACGTCTACGTAACCCGCGAGATCTCTCGCTTCAACCGCGGGATAAAGCGCTTCTGCAAGGTCGTTGTTATCGAGTATTATTTCCCTGTGTGTTGTGTCTGCGTTTTGTGACATCATTTTTATATATTCTCTGTCGGCAGTCGGTTGAAATAAACTCTTTTCAAAGAATTTTAAATTATCCTTGTATTCGACCGAATACGTCACCGCGTTATCCATACCGTGTTTTTTATAGTATCGTGACGCGGTTTTTGTAATTATACTGCTGTCGAGTCCTCCCGACAGAAAAAAGCATAACGGAACATCGGAAGCCAGCTGTTTCTCAACAGCGTCGGTAAGCAGATATCTTACATTTTCTATAGCTTCTTCGGGCGTGTCGGTAAATTCTTTTGCTTCTAATTTAAAATAGCGCGATTTTGTAAGATGTCCGTTTTTATAGACCGCGTATTCCCCGGGCAATAGTTCCTCTATATTTTTAAAAACGCCGTTACCCGCTGTACGTGCGGGTCCAAGGAAGAATATTTCATATAGGCCTTCCTCGTCAACTATAGGTTTAACCCAGCCGCTTTTCAGTATTGTTTTGATTTCCGAGGCAAAAATGATACCGTACTTTGTTTTACTGTAAAACAGCGGTTTAACTCCTATCCTGTCCCTGCAAATAAAAATCTTTTTACTTTTCATCTCATAAACCGAAAACGCGAAAATACCGTTTAACCGTTCGGCGCATTTTTCTCCGTATTCAATATACATTTTTAATACTACCTCGGTATCGCTGTGACCTTTAAATTTATAACCTCTCCTTTTAAGCTCGTTTCTGAGTTCTTCTGTGTTATAAAGCTCTCCGTTATAAACGATTACGTATTTTTCCCTGTTCATACCGCATATCATCGGTTGTTTTCCGTTTTTCTTATCGATTACAACAAGTCTTCGGTGAATAAGCGCTGTATTGTGGTCTATAAATATACCATTTTCGTCAGGACCGCGCCTCGATAAAGTTTTCGACATATCCGAAAGCATCTTAATATTCTCGGATAAATCCTTGTTTTTACTTACTACACCTGCTATTCCGCACATATTTACCTCCTGAAATACTGTATAAAAAACTTACTCCCGTAAGGATAAGCACAATGCTTCCGATTACCGAACCGCTTAAAGCGGGAGTGATTGTGCCGCTTACGCTTGAAAATACGGGAACAGTTATATTAAATATTTTTAATTGAATAACTGTAAACGCTGATGTTAGAATTCCTTGTATAATTCTCCATAAGAAAAATATAGGCTTTCTTATTCCAATATCTTTTAATATTTGAAAAACTTGAAAATGAACGCATATTCCTCCGAAGCCTGCCGCGAATGCGAGAAGCGTAACGTTTTTTTGAGCGCATAGCTTATTACACGCGGAAGTAACTTCAAGCAATAAATTCGCGTAAACTCCAAAATGCTTTTCTGTTAAACTCAGTATTGCCGAAAACAGACATACCATACCGCACATTTCCATAACGCCTTTAACCGCATCCGATACCGAAGTGACAAGGATGTTATTATGGTTTTCAATTTTTATTTCATTATTAGAATTATAATCGTGTTTTATATAGTGTTTACTAAAAAAACTTATTGTGATTACCGCCGCTATCTGAGAGGTCAACAGTATTACTCCTATTTCGATACTGTTTAAAAGGCGTATCCCTACGAACGATATCAAAAACGCGGGACCTGCTCCGAATGCCGTATATGCGGTTTTCTCAGCCTCTGATTTTGAAATTGCACCGCTTTTATATAATTCCCTGATGCTTACCGCGCCTACGGGATATCCTCCGAATATCCCTGTTATTACCGCGAAGAAAGCGTTGCCCGATATCCCAAAGAGCTTTTTTGTTATATTGTTAAACCTTTTACCTTTGAAGCTCAGCGTCTTACACGCAGCCGAGGATAATACCATAAACGGAAATAATGAAGGAATAAGAGCGTCGGCGCAGAAGAATAATCCGTTTTGTACACCCTTTGAGATTTCACGTGAGAAAATAACGCCTCCTACTCCAGCCAGTACAATAATAATTAGTTTTACGGCGGGAGATAAGGATTTTAATTTATTCATTATTTGTATTCACCGCTAATATATATGTAAAAGGGTGATGGATAATGAGAAAAAATAAGAATAAAATTAAATCAACTCTGCCTGTTGAGTTTAATTATAATCTGCCGATTTTAGAGCTTACGGGCAACAGAAGCGCTGTTGTTGAGGGATCGACAGGCGTACTTCACTACGGAAACGAGAATATAAGGATCAATACGCGAAAATTTGTTATAGATTTTTCGGGCAGAGGACTGAGTATAAAGTGTATTTCGCCCTCGTGCGTAATAGTCG
>CAJOHT010000069.1:0-11152 GCA_905234305.1 uncultured Ruminococcus sp.
CGTCGCCTATACGCTTTGTAAGCTCGCCCTCGACGAAGGTATGGATATCTTCCGCTTCCATATCGATTATAAGTGCGCCCGTGTCGATATCGCTTAATATGGAATTAAGCCCTTCTATAATATGTTCAGCCTGAGATTTTTCTATTATACCGCATTCTCCGAGCATGGTCGCGTGCGCGATACTGCCCTCTATATCCTCGCGGTACATACGGCTGTCGAAAGAAATTGAACTGTTGAAATCGTTAGTTGTTTTAGAAAGCTCTTTTTTAAAACGACCTTTCCATAACTGCATAAAATCACCTCATTGTTTTAGTGCGAAGTGGAAAGTAGTAAGTGGTAAGTTGGGGGCGGGAAGCTGCCCTTAAAAAGCACTTAATGGGACAGAGTTCCCCCTGCCCCGATAAGTTTGATATTAAGATTATTTAATAAGTCCCTTTTTAGCGCGAACCTTTATCGGAAGTCCGAAGAGGTTAATGAAGCCCGCCGAGTCGTTCTGGTCGTAAACGTCATCCTCGTCGAATGTCGCGATTTCCTCGTCATAGAGTGAATACGGACTTGTAACTCCCGCGTCTATAATATTGCCCTTGTAGAGTTTGAGCTTTACGTCGCCTGTTACGAACTGCTGAGTGCTGTCGACAAATGCTGAAAGAGCTTCGCGTAAAGGAGTGTACCATTTTCCGTCATATACGAGTTCGGCGAATTTAATAGCGAGAACCGATTTGTAGTGCTGAGTGTCCTTGTCGAGGCAGATTTCCTCGAGCTTGTTGTGAGCGGTAAAGAGGATAGTTCCGCCTGGAGTCTCATAAACTCCGCGAGCCTTCATACCGACAAGACGGTTTTCTACGATGTCTGTAATACCGATACCGTTCTTTCCGCCGATTTCGTTGAGCTTCTCAACTATGCTTACAGCGTCCATCTCAACGCCGTCGATCGCCGTAGCCTCGCCCTTCTCAAAGTGGATCGTGATGTACTCGGGCTTATCGGGAGCCTGAAGCGGTGATACGCCCATCTCAAGGAAGCCTTCCTTTTCGTACATCGGCTCATTAGCGGGATCCTCAAGGTCGAGTCCCTCGTGGCTTAAGTGCCAGAGGTTCTTGTCCTTGGAGTAGTTTGTTTCACGGTTTATTTTAAGAGGAACTTTCTTTTCCTCGGCATAAGCGATTTCATCCTCACGGCTCTTGAATTCCCATACACGCCAGGGAGCGATAATCTTCATATCGGGAGCGTATGCTTTTATCGCAAGCTCAAAACGAACCTGGTCGTTACCCTTACCTGTACAGCCGTGACAGATAGCGTCTGCGCCTTCCTTTTTAGCTATTTCAACTAATCTTTTAGCGATGATGGGACGCGCGAATGAGGTTCCGAGTAAATACTTGCCCTCGTAAACAGCGCCAGCTTTAATTGTGGGATATACATATTCTTCTACGAATTCCTTGTTCAAGTCTTCGATATAGAGCTTTGAGGCGCCTGTAGCGATAGCCTTTTCCTCAAGACCGTCAAGCTCGCCCGCCTGACCTACATTGCCCGATACGGCGATGACCTCGCAGTTATCGTAATTGTCCTTTAACCAAGGAATGATGATTGAAGTATCGAGTCCGCCCGAATAGGCGAGAACTACTTTTTTGATTTTTTTATCAGCCATAATCTTACCTCCGAATAAAATTCATAATAAATCTTTTTGTTACTCTTAACATTATACTCGCAATATGCAAAAAATCAAGTCTTTTTGCATAAATATTCAAAATTTATGAAAAATACATAAAATATAATATAAATAACTGAAAATTCCGATGTTTATTGATAAAAACGGATTTTTAAGATGAGTATATATGCGGTTAATCTAAAATCCAAACTAGCTGTTACAAAAAATAAAATGAATATTATGTATAAATATACAAATATATTGAATATTATTCGTTTATGTGGTACAATAAGTGCATACCAATTCATTTTTTAGCATATAATACTCGGAAAAGAAATGAAAGGAAATGATATTATGTCTAATTTCAAAGAGATTTCAGTAAGTGAAATAGAGAAAAATATATTTGATTTAATAGGAAAAGACTGGGGGCTCGTCACCGTTCAAAACGGCGACGGCTGTAATATGATGACTGTTTCGTGGGGCGGCGCAGGTATTATGTGGAACAGACCAGTTGCTTTTACATTTATAAGACCTCAGAGATTTACCTACGGGCTTTTAGAGAATAACGACTGTTTCACACTCAGCTTTTACGGCGAAGAATACAAAAAAGCGCTGAATTTCTGCGGTACAAAAAGCGGCAGAGATTATGATAAAGTAAAAGAATGCGGGTTTACTCCCGTGTATGACGAGGTGGCACCTTACTTTGCCGAAGCGGAGCTTGTGCTTGTATGCAAAAAAATGTATGCCCAGGAGCTTAACGAGGAAAGCATTATTTCCGAAAAAATCGTCAGCCCGAATTACAGCGGGGATGATTTCCACAAAATGTATATAAGCGAGATTATTAAGGTATTGAAAAAATAATTTACGGCAGCGTCTTATTAGTCCGCGATAAGACTGCGAAAACGGATTTGCCACGGACGGAAAGGTTACGGAAGTTTAAATGAGAATAAAAAAGATTTTATGCATAATTTTATCGCTTGCCGCTATATGCGCTCCGTTCTCGGGATGCACTCCCAAAGATGAAGAGGAGCCGACTTATAATATTTCTAAAATCAAAGTGGATAACGCCAAGCTCAATGAAATTGAAACTCAGGTTGACGATATACTAAATCGTAACGAATTTCACGGCAGCGCTGTAATTTCAATGAATAACCAGAAGATATACAGTAAATCCTTCGGTTATCTTGATCCTGGGAAAAATCATAAGCTGAATTCGAAATCGCAATACCCTATAGGCACGCTTACAATGGGAATTACTTCGGCGGCAGTGCTTAAGCTGGAAGCTGAAAAAAAGCTCAGCCTTAAGGACAAGCTTAGTAAGTATTTTTACTTGAAAGAAAACGGTCAGTTTTTAAATGAGATTACAATAGAAGATCTTATTAAATGTCAATGTGCATTTGGAAATTATACATCGGATCAAAAAAACAATCCTGAAAGGTGGGCACAGCTAGAAAGATATTTTAAAGCTGAGCATCCCGATTTATATAATGAGAAAATAAGTGAATTAATCGAGGCGAATATTTTACATAACGGTCTGACAGAAGGTACTAAAAATGTATATTCTAATTTCTATTTGCTAGGTAGAATTGTCGCTAAAGTGACGGGTGGAAGTTACAGTAAGTATGTTCAAAAAAATATTTTTGATAAGCTGGGAATGAAACACACGGGTTTTATGAATTCGAGATTTAAAATCTGTGGACTTGATATGAATAATAAAAAATGGGTATTATATAGTAATAATTCGCGGTTGAAAAACTTCGGATATTTATACTCAACCTTAGGAATAGTTTCTTGTACGGATGATATGCATAAATTCTATACGGGATTACTTAGCGGAAAACTTGGAGTAGATTTTGTAAAGAAGATAAGGTATTCATATGCAACAAATTCCTTCGGCTTTTATAAATATAGTAATAAAGTAAGAATCAGCAGCCGTCTTTCGTATTATTGCGCGTATGTAAATATTAATTTTCAAAATAATGAAGTTGTTGTATTGCTTTCGAACAGCATAGGAAAGACCGATGTTGTAAATACGGGTATGGATATGTACGACGTAATCAGCTCCAAGGTTAACGGATTAATAATTGACGATGTTCAAAGTGAGAATAATTGACGCGCAAAAACGGCTAAACGGTTGACCTTTTGTGCAATTTATGGTAAAATATAATTTATCATAGGAACAATTAAGTTTAAAACGCCGATAGGATTGGAGAATTTATATGAAAAATCCAGCATTATTGATTCCTGTTGCCGCGGGTGTAATCGCGATTTGTTTTGCGGTTTATTTTGCTTTGTTTATACGCAAGCAGGATGCGGGAACTGACAAAATGAAAAAAATATCCTCCGCTATCTCTAAGGGCGCCAGAGCCTTCCTTTTCGCGGAGTATAAGATTTTAATAGTATTTGCCGCCTTGCTTTTTGTGGTAATTGGTTTTGTAATCGATTGGGCGACAGCAGGATGCTTTATACTCGGAGCTTTATTCTCAACGCTTGCGGGATATTTTGGAATGACTGTCGCGACTATGGCGAATGTCCGTACCGCGAACGCGGCGAGACAGAGCGGAATGAATAAAGCGCTCAAGGTAGCGTTCAGAGGCGGCGCGGTTATGGGACTTTCCGTAGTCGGCTTAGGCGTAGTCGGTCTGGGAATTATCTTCGTAGTGCTTAACAGTATATTTAACCTCGCGGATAACAGCGAGATTTTAAGGATATTTACGGGATTCAGCTTAGGAGCTTCCTCAATCGCGTTGTTCGCGAGAGTCGGCGGAGGTATTTACACTAAAGCTGCCGATGTAGGCGCTGACCTTGTAGGTAAGGTTGAGGCGGGTATCCCCGAGGACGATCCCCGTAACCCTGCTACCATCGCCGATAACGTAGGCGATAACGTAGGCGACGTCGCGGGTATGGGAGCCGATCTTTTCGAGAGCTATGTAGGTTCGATCGTTTCGGCTATTACGCTGGCTTTCGCGGCGTTCAGCGGTTCGGCGGACAAGGTTATGAATGCTGCGCTGTTCCCGCTTTTGCTCTGTACTATAGGTATTTTAGGCTCGGTAATCTCCGTATTCTTCGTTCGCGGAAAGGATAACTCCGACCCGCAGAAGGCGCTTAATATAGGCGAATATCTTGCTACCGCGCTTGTTATAATCGGCGGCGCTGCGCTGAGTTACTTTATGTTCGACAGCTTTAATCCGTTCTGGTGCGTATTGGCGGGACTTGTCGTAGGTACCGCGATAGGTAAGCTGACCGAGATGTATACCTCGGATCGTTTCCGTTCGGTAAAGAGCATCTCCGAAAGTTCAAAAACAGGTTCGGCAACGAATATTATAACGGGTCTCGGCGTTGGTATGAAATCCACCGCTATCCCGATAATCTTTATAGTAATCGGAATTTTAGTAGCGTATTATGTTATGTATCTGCATAGCGGCAGCGCTACGGCGGGACTTTACGGAATCGCTTTGGCGGCAGTCGGTATGCTCTCGACAACAGGTATGACGATTGCGGTTGACGCTTACGTTCCGATTGCCGATAACGCGGGCGGCATTGCTGAAATGAGCGAGCTTGACCCTCACGTTCGTCGTGAGATCACCGATAAGCTAGACAGCGTGGGCAATACTACCGCCGCTATCGGAAAGGGCTTTGCTATCGGCTCCGCGGCGCTTACGGCGCTTGCGCTCTTCGCGTCGTTCGCGGATTCTGTTGGAATCGCGAATCAGGGAATGTCGATTTTAAGCCCCAAGGTTGTTGTAGGATTGTTTATAGGCGGAATGCTTCCGTTCTTATTCTCAGCGTTTACGATGGACAGCGTCGGACGTGCGGCTAATAAAATGATAGCTGAGGTTCGCCGTCAGTTTAAGGAAAAGCCTGGAATTTTAAAGGGCGAGGAGGATCCCGATTACTCACGCTGTGTTTCGATTTCGACTAACGCGGCGCTTAAGGAAATGATTCTCCCTGGCGTTATGGCTGTACTCGCTCCTCTTGCGGTAGGATTTATTCTCGGCGTTGAGGCTCTCGGCGGATTGCTCGCAGGCTCGCTTATCACGGGCGTAATGCTCGCGATATTTATGGCGAACAGCGGCGGCGCGTGGGATAACGCTAAGAAGTACATAGAAACTACCGAACACGGTAAAGGCTCCAGCGCTCATAAGGCGGCTGTTGTCGGCGATACCGTAGGCGATCCGTTCAAGGATACCTCGGGTCCGTCAATCAACATCCTGATTAAACTTATGACGATAGTTTCGCTGGTATTTGCCGTAGCCTTCAAGGTTGTAAACGACGGTCAGGGACTGCTCAATTTTTAATATGATATAAATTTAATTAACGGCTTCCTTAAAATAGGGAGCCGTTTTTATACTCTAAGCGGAGTGATATTTCAGCACCATTCTCGACCCCCTTGTTAAAGGGGGGCGAAATTGTTACACGCTTGCGTGTCAATTTCGGGGGATAGATTGTAAGGCAGAAAGGTGCTGAGTTAAAGCATAGGATAATTATATGCGTATAGTCAGACAGATTTACTATCATATGTTTGGATTTGGCAGATATCATTACGCTAACGTTAAGAGCTTTACAAGTGGTTCTGATTGCTCCTGTTGTCCTAACTGATTTGCTCATATAAGTAAAAAGACCGATTCAAATGAATCGGTCTTTTTTGTTGTTTTACTTCTTAAGAATACGCTGAAAGCATTTCTAAGAGGGATTAATTCAATGATGCCCAGTCAGCGGCACAATAGCTAAGTGTTTCGTTGTTATCGTTGATATAATCAGCGTAGTGAACGCTGGTGCCCTTTTGAACATAGAATCTGACTCCTACAGCGTTATTGCCGATGTTATTTACCGCGAAGGTTACATATTTATAACCCGTATCGCTGTCGTGTTTGCCATAATCGCCGCTTATTAAATTATTCTTGTCCTTACACGAGTATTTCTTTGAAACGCTTTCTACTGTAATATTTGGAGCTGCTGTGCGTACTTTATCGAGCGAGCTTGAACCGATAGCGATAAATCCATAGTCATCAGCGTCCTGAAGCACTTCGTTATTAACTGCCGCTACAAATCTGATGTTGTTTCCGTTACCGCTCTCCTTCTTCTGCACGCCTAAAATCTGGAGATTTTTAAAACTGTTTCCGATTCCGAATTCTGTCTTGTCATCTTCATCACGGGAGAACCAGCCGTCGAGATTTACACTCCCGCCGTTGCTCAAACGGTATTTATTCACTACATTGATTTCATAGGTAAGCTCGTCACCAGTCGGATACGGACATACAACAGTAAGAGTCTGTCTGCCTTTTTTAGAACTGTCAAATCCGCTAACCATATCGGCTGTAACGGGAATATACTCCTCGGTACCGTCCATCCATAGTAATGTAATATAAAGCCTGTCAGTATTAAGCTCCTCGCCTACATTATACTCAAGCTGGATTTCCTCCTCGGTTAAAGCCTCATCCAACATTGCGAATGAAACATCATATACACGGATATAATCGGACACAAGCGCTTCTCCGTATTCTCCGTATCCTGAATACTCAAACCATACATATTTATCACCCGCCGTCAAGGACGGAACTACAAGATTATATTTACCGTTATTCACAGGTACAGTGTACGATACCGCCCCCTCGGCATCAGGTGAACCGCTGCTGAACGTAATAGTCATAGTACCGCCAACGTCAAGTACTGCGCCGTTTTCTTTTATACCTCCTTCTACCGTAAAGTATTTCCCGACATATCCCTTGTTATCAGAGAATTCAAAATCTACGTCTACATTCTTTTTAAGGTCGTATGTCGCGTAGAGTTCTACATTTTCTGCGGGCATAACAAATGTATTATTGTCTATTGTAATATTTCCGCTCATTACTTTCCAGCCCGTAAAGCGCATACCCTCGTCGGGCTCGTCGGGAGTAAGGGTAATAAGTTTACCCTGCTTGGACTCGGTAACATCCGCCTTACCGTAACCGACAAAAATACGATAAACAGGTCTTTCGGTTTTATTAAAAATCGGTCTATAGGTCTTTACCGTATCAAAAACGGTACCCTCGTCCCATTTCTTAAAGCTGTAGTCATAATCAAGATCACTCGCCTTTTTAGGTGAGCCGCTTATTGTCGGCTCATCCTGTCCTTCAAAATATGTCTTTACCGCGAAATTTGTTCCGTCATCGTTAAGCCAGATTACAGTATGCATAGTTTTTTCTTTATCTGTAAAAATCGGCTTATACGTCTTAACTGTACTGTCAACCGTACCGTAATCCCATTCTTCAAAAATGTAGGTATACTGTACGTCCTCTTCCTTTTCGGGAATAAGGTCGCAAGTAGGCTCGCTTTCGCCCTCGTAATAGGTATCGCTGTAAAGCACTGAGCCATCGTCGTTAAGCCACTTCACCGTATAAAGAGTAAGCGGAGTGAATGTATAAACAAATTCCTTTCCATCATTAGGATATGCTATATAGGGATTCGAATCCAGAGTATTTCCCCACGTACCGTTGCCGTAGCCCCTGTCGGGAATCATATTTTCGGGAATATAATATGTAAATTGACCTGACGGAATATTAACCTCAATACTATCCCTCGTGCCGTCTTCCCATGTTCCGTTTATTATTTTATAGGTAATAGTTCTTGACAGCTTGAACCATCTTGCGTAAACGGTAACGTCATCGGTAAGGCAATTACTAAAATCAAATCTTTTCGTGAATTTCTTATCTTCGTACCATCCCATAAATACATAGTCATCCTCGGAAAGCACAGGTCCGCTTGTTCTGATTGCGGGATCCATACTGGGTTTATAATGCGGTCCAAAGGATTTTGCTCCTATATTCGCCCCGTGTCCCATATTATCGAAGGTCAACGTCGCCTTAACATATACGGGAGTATTTTCCAAACCGTCGCCTATACTTTTACCCTCGAGAAGAGCATTCCACTGAGTTCTTGTACCGTAATAAGAAATATAGTTAGGTTTTAGATCCTGCCCCATTATATACGCAGGTTTAAGCACCTGATCTCCGAGGCTCTCAAGACTCGCGGGGAAAGTAATTTCATCTAGCAAGGTGAACGCAAAAGCCTCATCTCCGATAGTCGTAACGGTACTCGGTATAGAAAACGAGGTAAGACTGCCGCAGCCCGAAAACGCTTCATATCCGATTTCCGTCAATTGGCTTCCAAAATCTATATTAACATATTTCAGGTTATAACAATCTTTAAACGCGGTTCCGTCTATTGATTCAACTGTTTTAGGAATATTAACCCGCTCAAGCGTATAATTGCCGTCAATTATATAAAACGCACCTGTAGCTATACTTTTTACGGTGTATTCTTTATCGCGATATGTAACAGTTTCGGGAATATTTACTGTAGTAGAAGTTCCCATTCTATAATTGATAATATGCGCGTCATCGTCATCCCCGCAAATATAAGTAAAACCATCTTTTTCAAACCGCGAGATTTCTTCCTGAGCAAACGCCGTAACCGAGAAAACACTAATAAGCATAAGCGCCGAAATAACGATACTTACTGTTCTTCTGAGTATAGATTTCTTCATATTTCTAACCTCTTTTCCTGTTGGATTATTTTTTAAAAAGCCGTTTATCTTACGATATTATTGTACAATATCCGAAATAATATAGTCAATATTTTTACAAAAATAACTTGTAAAAACGCAAAAACAACTTGTAAAAAACACTTAACTCGGTTATAATAAGGATAATATTTATATTTGGAGCCTGCTATGAACCAACAACACATTGCCGACCTTTCTGCTGAACTGATTATGAAATACTATGAAAACGACTATATGCCTTTTTTAGAAGCTATGGATGATGACGCGCTGTGGTACGGTCCCGCCGAGGGGCAGTTCCTTAAGGGCAGAGAAACTATGATTAAAGCATGGAACGCCGAGGAGCATTCGCTCAGCTTCACGCTCGGAAATATGGAAGTCGCTCATATCTCGGCTAACCCTTCCTTCTGCAACGTTATGCTGAGCTATCCCGTAACCACTCACTATCCCGATAACCACGATATCACGCTATTCCAACGCCTTCAAATGACGTGGTGTGAAAGGACGATTGAACTCGATAACGGAGAAAAGGAAAAGAGCCCCCGCATTTTAGTATGTCATATCTCCAACCCTCACTCAAAGCACGCTGACGATACAATTTACCCGAATAAATTCCACGAAATAATAAACAACAGCCAAACTCATCATATAAACGGAAAACGTATCCATTTTCACGGAATTGACCGCTCGGATTATTTCTTCCTGTCAGACACCATTATCCGTATCGAGGCGGCTCACGGCGGAAGGCACAGCGTCATCCATACTACAGACGGCACAACGGCGGAAGTTATCGCGACAATCTCCGCGCTCGAAAAAAAGTACGGACATCTATTTCTCCGCTGTCACCAAAGCTTCCTCATAAATCCCGAATACATTCAAAACATCCGCCGCTTTAAGCTGACGCTATATGACGGAACAGAGCTTCCGATTCCCGAGAAGAAATACACCGCCTTTCGTGACAAGGCATTAAAAAGGTATTAATAAATAGATATTTTTCCTAAAATCCTTGTTGCTAAAATTACGGAAATATTGTATTATTAGTTGTATAATGTTAAAAAAGGTGACGAAAATGCTTAAAATCAAAAATTTATCTTTTAATGTTGCTTCCGACGGAAGCGAAAAAGAAATAATAAAGGATATCAGTTTAGAAGTCCCTAAGGGCAAGCTCTACGTAATTACAGGCCCGAACGGAGGCGGCAAATCCACTCTCGCGAGGCTTATCGCGGGTATCGAAAAGCCTTCGGGCGGAAGCATATTTTTCAACGGCGAGGATATAACCGAAAAAAGTATTACTGAGCGCGCTAAGCTCGGAATCGGATTCGCGTTTCAGCAACCTGTTAAATTCAAGGGACTCAGGGTTCTCGATATTATAAGGCTCGCCGCTGGCAAAGAGCTTACCGTCGCCGAGGTATGCGAATACCTCTCGCTTGTAGGACTTTGCGCTCTCGAATACATTGACCGCGAGATAAACTCAAGCCTTTCTGGCGGAGAGCTTAAACGAATAGAAATAGCTACGGTAATCGCTAGGAAATCCCTGCTGACTGTTTTTGACGAACCTGAGGCGGGAATAGACTTATGGAGCTTTAATAACCTTATTGACGTATTTCGCAAACAACGCTCGGAAATAAAGGACAGGTCTATCCTTATTATCTCCCACCAAGAGCGGATTTTAAATATCGCGGATAAAATAATCGTAATTAAAGACGGTTACGTAGACGCTCAGGGAGATAAAGAGGAAATCCTCCCTAGATTAATCGGAACAACCTCAGCGGTAAAGGACTGCCGCGGCAGAGCATAAATGGAGTATAAAAATGGATTTAAATAATATACAAAAATTTTTACTAAACGAAATCGCCGACCTTAAGGATGTACCTGACGGCGCGTACAATATCCGCTCCGACAGCGAGTCGATAGGCAGGCAATCTACAAAAAACATAGAAATCATTCCGAAAAAGGAAATCAGCGGAATC
>CAJOHT010000069.1:11184-13893 GCA_905234305.1 uncultured Ruminococcus sp.
ATACAACGACTTTTTTATCGGTGAAAACGCTGACGTTGAAATCGTAGCGGGCTGCGGTATTGATAACTGCGGAGCGCACGATTCCCAGCACGACGGTATCCACAGGTTTTATCTCGGTAAGAATTCTCACATAAAATATGTTGAGAAACATTTCGGTTCGGGCAGCGGAAGCGGAAAAAGGATCCTCAACCCCGTAACTGAGGTTTATATGGAGGAAAACAGCTCCTGCGAAATGGAAATGGTTCAGATTAAAGGCGTAGACGATACCACGAGAACTACAATCGCCGACCTTAAAGCGGACGCGAGCTTAATCGTCAGAGAACGCCTTATGACTCACGAAGAACAGAATGCCGTAAGCATATATACCGTTAACCTTAACGGCGACGGCTCAACCGCCGACGTTGTTTCGCGAGCGGTAGCAAGAGATAATTCCTACCAGAAATTCGACGCAAAAATTATCGGTAACGCCGCCTGCAAGGGACATACCGAATGTGATTCGATTATAATGGATAACGGAAAAATCCTCGCCGTACCTGGACTTGAGGCGAATAACGTTGACGCGTCGCTTGTTCACGAGGCGGCTATCGGCAAAATCGCGGGCGAACAGCTTATAAAGCTAATGACTCTCGGACTAACCGAAGCCGAAGCCGAACAGCAGATAATAAACGGCTTCCTCAGGTAAAAAATAGAATTTAGGATTTAGGGATTACATTAATTAAACAATAGTTAAGGTCGGGTTGACAAAAGTCATCCTGACCTGTTTTTCTTTAATAAACCTTTACCTTAATCTTAAATTCAACTCCGTTAAATGTTATCGCTACGGTAGTTTTTCCCTTTTTATATCCCTTGATTTTTACGGTTTTTGTATCGACATCCGATACAACCTTCGCTATCTTTTTATTAGCGGATTTATACTTATTATATAACGCCGACGCGCGTCCCAAAAGTGTAACTTTAAGTTTTTTACCCTTCTTTACATAGTAGTACCAGTTCTTATGGAATTTAGCGCCGTTTATTTTAATACTCGGGTTAGAGGTAACATTAACCTTGCATTTGAATTTTAATCCTCTCGGAGTTTCGGGATAGATATACGCCTTTCCCTTTTTAAGCCCGTAGACCTTTCCGTTACGGTCAACATACGCTACCTTTTCATTAGAACTGTACCAATACATAACGCCTGAATTCTCGAGCTTGAGCTTTGTGCTTTTACCCGCCTTAAGCGACGCCTTGGTTTTGTTTATCGAGGCCGCTCCTTTTACAAGAACTATACCGTTATCCTCGGCATACTTAGCGCCCGCCGAACCTTCCTCGGCAAAAATCTCAAATCCGTATTCAACAAAATCGTCGTAAATCGTATATTCCCCGTCCGCCGAGCTTCTCTCGTCGTAGTAAAAGCCGAATGCCTTCTTACCGATTTCGGTAACGTTTTCGGGGATTGTAACGCTCTTAAGGTTAGTTTCGTAAAAGGCGTAATCGCCAATCTTCTTAACGCCCGAGCCTAAGCTCAGTTTAGAAACCGCCGAGCCTGAGAACGCGCCGTTGCCGATAGTCTCAAGGCTGTCGGGCAGCTTAAGCTCGCTTATGCTCGTATACGCAAAAGCGTTGTTCCCTATTTCTTTAAGGCCTTTTCCGAAATCGACCTCATTAAGGCAATTTCCTTCTTTTTCATCATTCTCCGCACGAAAAGCGTTATCGGCGACTTTTTGAACGGAGTCCGCGAGTCTTACTGATTTTAAACTTTCGCAGGGACCGATACCGTTAACCACGGTAATACCCTCGTTTACAATAAGGTGCTTTATGTCATCATAATACTGAGCCCACGGCGCGGGATACGCCTCGGTAGCCCACGGAGTTTCGCCCGTGCCCGAAAGCGTAAGAGTGCCCGTATTATTATCATATACCCATGTTACACTCGTTTCGGGAGGAATCTGGGATAAAAGCTCGTCATAATAAGTTTTCGCGAGCGAATCGTTGTCGCAATAAATCTTAAATATTTTGTAGTAGTATTAACCATAGTAGGCACTGCTTTTACTATTGGCAAAGGTGCACCAATATAGTCGTAATTCAGAGAACAAAAATAATCTAATTTGTCATAAAACACAAAAGCATCTAATTGATAAATCAACATGTATTTATATTTTGAAAATCTTTGATAAAATTTAGGAGATAAAAGTAACCTATTATATCCTGCTCTATTTAAAAAATATTCATCATCAAAATATTCAGCATCTAAATTTTTACTTGTTAAAAAATACTTCATTCTATTCGGAGCCATAAAACAAATAGGATATTTATGCAAAATATTATAAGCCTGATTTAATGATACTTGCTCAGATGGCAACAAATTTTCCTTGTAAGTTGGAATAACAACTACCACTTCATTTTCTTTGCACGACGATTTATTTTGCATAATAAAGACCTCATTTAATTTTTAATATATTTTTCTACTAATTGACTATAAGGAATTTTTCCAAGTTCTGCAAACATAGCATCTCTATTGGGATGTCTTTTAGACGGATGCCTCAACAAATAGCATGTCGTTTCGAGGTATTCATACGGTATAGGAAAAATGGAACAATTTTCTAGTTTGGATAAAATTTTTAGGCCTTTTTCAGAATTAATAAGTAGTGCAGATGTACCTTTATCGTTATCATCATATTGCCGCATATTTTCTTTTCGAGCACAACCCCAAAAGTCTCCTAATGTAAT
>CAJOHT010000070.1 GCA_905234305.1 uncultured Ruminococcus sp.
AAGTCAAGGTTGCGGGTTTCGAGCAAGCCCATGATTTGTAGACCTTCTGTGCTGCTGCTGTTGAGCTTATCCATACCGCAGGGAGGATAGAAAACGGCTCAGAGCTTCCGTAGCTTTGCCTTAGTGTACCGACCATTGTCGGCATAATCTGAATTGAGGCAGTATTCATTACGACGAATACTATCATATCGTCAGTGGCTCTGTTGCCGTTTCCGCCGAGCCGCTTCATTTCTTTTACGGCGCTTAATCCGAAAGGGGTAGCGGCGTTGCCTAAACCCAAAAGATTTGCGCTAATGTTCATACTTATGAGGTTCATCATCTTTTCGTTACCTTTTAGATTTTTAAAAAGCCGTTTAAGAAAAGGAGATAAAAGTTTACTGAAAAGTTTTGTGAAACCTCCTTTAGATGCTATTTCCATAATTCCCGACCAAAGCGCCAGCATTCCCGCCATAGTTATAAGCAGTTTTATGCTTTCGGCGGCGCCGTTTATTACCGAGTCGGCTAGTGCGGAAGTGTTGCCAGTAAATATAGCGCAGATAAGAGATATGATTATTATAAAAGCGAATATATAGTTTAGCATAGATGTGCCTTTCTGATTAGATGTGACAAATGTTTACGAATATTGTAAACGCTTGACTATTTTGGCAATTTTTGGTAATATATTGTCGAAAGGGCTGATATTATGATTTATACAAGCTATAAAAAGATTGATGACGTCGGTCGTGTAGTATTGCCTAAGGATATCCGCGACGAGTTGAATATAAGAATTAACGATATGCTAAAAATCGACGTAGAGGATAACAGGATTATTCTCTCAAAGGCTGAGCAGACTTGCTTGTTTTGCGGAAAAACTTCATCATTAAAGAGCTTTCGCGGTAAAACAGTATGCGAAAAATGTATTGAACAGTTAAATAACACTTGACAAAACGTTTTTTATAATCCATTATTATAGTATAAAGTTTAGGGGGTAAGCCTATGTCACGAATTGATAAGGAGAATTATTATCTTGATATTGCCGAGACCGTTTTGGAACGCGGAACCTGCATCCGCCGCAATTACGGCGCGATTATCGTAAACAACGACCAGATTGTATCCTCTGGATATGTAGGAGCGCCGAGAGGCAGGAAGAACTGCATTGACCTCGGTACTTGTATTCGTGAGAAAATGAATGTACAAAGAGGTACCCGCTATGAGCTTTGCCGAAGCGTTCACGCTGAAGCAAATGCTATTATCCACGCTCCGCGCGAGCAGATGATAGGCGGTACTATGTACTTAGTCGGCAAGGAATTTGATACGGGCGAGTATGTCAAAAACGCTAATTCCTGCGCTATGTGCAAGCGTATGATAATTAACGCGGGAATTAAACGTGTGGTAGTCAGGAACAATAAGACTGATTTTACCGCTATTTATGTAGAGGATTGGATCGTTGACGACGATTCCCTTACAGGTAAAGAAGGATACTGATTAAAGGACAGGGGGCGGACTTCCGCCCCGTTTTGCTATGACGGAAATATACTATTGCAACACAAATGATATTTCTTTAAAAGAAAATTGCTTGAATACTCTTCCAAATTCACGCCGAGAAAAAATAGAGCGCTTAGTTCATCTTAAGGATAAAAAAGCGTCGCTATGCGCGGGACTTTTAATAAAGAAATTCGTCACCGATTCGGAACTTACGCTAGGGGTTCACGGTAAGCCTTACGCTGAAAACGGGAGCTTTTTTAATATATCCCATAGCGGAGATTATGTTGTAATCGCATTAAGTGACTGCGAGGTAGGCTGCGATATCGAAGTGTTTAAGGATTTGAATTATGAACGTACGGGGAAGATAGTATTTCACGAAAATGAGCTTCAAAAGCTAGGTAATGTCAAAGATAAAAGAGCATTTTTTTACGAGCTTTGGACGCGTAAGGAGGCTTTTATCAAGTGTATAGGCGAAGGCTTTGGATTTAAAACCTCGTCGCTTGATTTAAGCTCTTTCCCTGATAAGCTGCTTTACGGCGGACGAACCTTCTTTTTTAAGAAGTATATGCTTAGTGACGCTGAAATTATGCTATGCACAGAGGATAAAGCGTTACCTGAAATTATAAAAAAAATAGATACTGAGGTGCTGTTATGAATGAAATAATTAACGCTATGAAAGGGAGAAGAAGCATACGGAATTTTAAACCAGATATGGTTCCTAAAGAAGTTATTGACGAGATAATTGAAGCAGGGCTGTTCGCCGCCAGCGGACGAAATAAGCAGGGCGCGATTATTATCTCTGTTACCGATAAAGAACTTCGTGATAGGATTATGGAAATGAACCGAAAAATCGGCGGTTGGGACGAAGGCTTCGACCCGTTTTACGGCGCACCCGCAATGCTGATTGTACTCGGCGATAAGAGCGTTCCGACGTTTGTATATGACGGAAGTCTTGTAATGGGCAATCTTATGCTTGCCGCTCATACTTTAGGAATCGGCAGTTGCTGGATTCACCGCGCTAAGCAGGAATTTGAGAGTGAAGAAGGCAAGGCTATTCTTAAGGAACTCGGTATCGAGGGCGAGTTTGAGGGAATCGGTCACTGTGCTATAGGTTATCCCGCCGAGGAAAAGGATATTATTCCGCGTAAAGAAAACCGTGTTTTTTACAAGTAACGATAAGATAAAAATTTTGGTCGGTTTGTCAGATTGATGTGTTATCAACCTGTCAAACCGACCTTCGTTTTACTCAATAACGAATTGTTATCAGCTTATTTCGGCTTTACTTTAAGCCTTTCTCATAAGACTCAATCATTTTTTTAACCATCTGACCGCCGACAGAACCAGCCTGACGTGAAGTGAGGTCTCCGTTGTAGCCCTGCTTAAGGTTAACGCCTACCTCGTTAGCGGCTTCCATCTTGAAGCGCTCGAGAGCCTCCTTAGCCTCGGGAACAACAATGTTGCTCTTAGACATAGTTATTCTCCTTTACATAAATAATTCAAATTCTATTTTAAGCAACTTAACGTTGCTATAGTATTGTACGCGGTTTTAAGAAATATATTTAAGGCAAATTTTGCATATTGATTAATATTTTTATCTTATAGCTTGTTTGCTAATACATAATAAAAAGCAAAAAAGTAATATCACAGGGAGTTTTATTGGACACCTATTATGATATAATAGTAGTATAAACAGAGAATAATACTATTTATTTAGGAGGAAACCATGAAACATAAAGTGAAAATGCTGGTAGAAACACAGAAGAAAGGTTTTTTCGGTTCTAAACCCAAACGAGAGTTTAAAACAGTAAAAGTTGACGGTAAAACGTACAAAAAAATGAAAAAGCAAATGAGAAATCATCCTTTTTCACTAGATGAAATGATGTTGTACGATACTATCTTTGAAGATTAAGGAGGTGTAATTATGTTTGATGATTTTTTCGGCGGAATGTTTGATTTTGACGGCGACGGTCATACAGACTTCATGGAACAGGCAACAGGATTTGCAATCATGGATTAACTATCGCAGGAAGATGAATCGGAGGGTTTTAATTTTGATGATGATGTTTTAGGATAATATGAATTGATTAATGATTGATAACCGTATTTTTAATCAGGGGTATAATTCTGATATGAAAGAAAATTAGGTAAAATAAATACATGGATTTTATTGATGTATATCGATTAAACTGTTATAATGAACTATATAGTAACAAAGCAAAAAAAAAGACCCTATCGGGTCTTAATGCCACACAATGTGGCGGCTACAAAAGTAGCGGGTTGGATAAATCTTTATTTGAACTTATAGTGTAATAATCTCATAAGGTATTGAGATTAAATATATTATAAATCAAATAATTATAATTGTCAATAATGGAGAAAAAAATGTTTAGAGATGATTATTATTTAGGCTATGATATTGGAACCGATTCTATAGGTATGGCTGTAACGGATACCAATTATAACTTGCTTCGCTATAAGGGGAAGTCTATGTGGTTTGTTAAGCAATTCGACGAAAGTTCAACTGCGACAGAACGTAGAGGCTTTCGTTCTGCAACCAGACGAATGGCAAGGAGAAGGGAACGCATAGCTCTTTTACAGATGTTGTTTAGTAAATCAATCGCTGAAAAAGATGTTGCTTTTTTTCAACGTCTTAAAGAGAGTAATTTATATCAAGAGGATAAAACCCTTGATACCCCTTATGCGGTATTTGATGATGATAACTATACAGATAAGGATTTTCATAAGGTGTTTCCTACAGTTTATCATTTACGAAAAGAGTTGATCGAGAATTCAAATCCGCATGATGTGCGATTAGTATATCTTGCGATTCATCATTTGATAAAACACCGTGGGCATTTCCTTTTTGAATCATTGGATACTAATGGAGTAAACTCTTTTGATAGTTTGTTCAAAGAATTAAAGAATAATTTGCATGATGAATACGAAATTGAAATAAACTGTGATAATCCTGCTGAATTAGGGAATGTTCTGAAAAATGATAAGCTTACAATTACTAAAAAGTATACCGAAGCATTAAAAATCTGCGGTATAAACAAGAAAACAGAGAAAAGAGCTGCCTGCGTAATTGCGTTATTATGCGGGAAGTCAGATAGTGCTTCAGTATTATTTGATGAAGAAATCATTACTGATGATGATAAACCTTTGAAAATTGAGCTTAAAGGTGATTTTGACAATCAAGCAGAGGAATACGCTAAATATCTTGACGATAGATTTGAATTAATCGAACGCCTTAAAGCAATTTACGATTGGGCTGTTTTAGCCGATGTACTTAAAGGCGAAAAGTATATCTCTTGTGCTAAGGTGAAATCGTATGATAAGCACGCAAAAGACTTAAAGACGTTAAAAAAATATATTAAAACATTTTGTCCTATTAAGTATAAAGAGATTTTAAGTGAAACCAAAAAGAATACAGATAACTATCCCGCGTATTGTGGTATAACAAAGAAAAACGGTAGAAAAGTCGTTTTAGAACATAAATGTGAACAGGATGCTTTTTGCAAATATCTTTTAAAAATGTTTAAAGGATTATCTCAAGACGGCTATGAAGAAATGTTTACTGAATTAGAGGCACAAACTTTTATGCCCAAGCAACGCATAAAAGATAACGGCGTTATACCTATGCAGATTAATCGGAGTGAATTAACAGCAATTCTTGAGAACGCTAAAGGGTATCTTGAGTTTCTTAATGAACCCGATGAAAAAGGAAAAAGTGTTTTAGATAAAATTATAGATATTTTCAACTATAGAATTCCTTATTACGTAGGTCCTTTAAATAAAGGGTCAGATAAAGCATGGCTCGAAAGAAAAGACGGAAAAATATACCCGTGGAATTTCAACGAGATTGTGGATGTAGACGCATCTGCCGAAAACTTTATTAATAATCTTACAAGTAAATGTACATATCTTAAAGATAAGGATGTTATACCTAAGAACTCGGTTTTATACTCAAAATTTACGGTGTTAAACGAACTCAATAACCTTCGTATTAACGGTGAAAAAATTAGCGTTGAGTTAAAACAGTCGATTTATAATGATTTGTTTTTGAACAGAAAGAAAGTAGCTATAAACGGATTAACAAAGTATTTGAAAAGCAACGGCTTTGAAGATATTGATATCACGGGTATAGACGGCGATTTTAAATCCAGTATGAAATCTTATTTAGATTTAAAGGATTATGGTCTAAATGAGCAGGAGATGGATAGCGTAATTACCGCGATTACTATTTTCGGAGATGATAAAAAACTATTAAGTAAACGTCTGAAAAGGGAATTCGCTAACAAACTTGATGGAAAAGCGATTGCTAAAATCAGCCGCTTAAAATACAGCGGCTGGGGCAGATTATCAAGAGAGTTCCTCTGTGATATTTATGATGTGAATCCTGAAACTGGAGAGCTTCTGAATATTATTGGAGCGTTATGGGAAACTAACGATAATCTTATGATACTTCTTGGTTCAAAATACAATTATTATCAA